>DXJM01000450.1 GCA_019057355.1 Promethearchaeota archaeon
CTTTATTAAATTTAGTTTATAATTGAGAGATTTTAAACATTACCACTTAAATTTTGTTTTTACTCAATTGGATTAAATTACATTTACTTATTATTATCCTTAAAAATATTTTTGGCAATGAATCATCAAAAACATAACGGAATGATCCCTAATATTTAGATATATAGAATTTTGATAACAAGAGAAAAATTAAAAATAATACTTCTTTATTATTGTTTAACATGTCAGATAATGCGGCAACTCCTGAAACAGGAGTAAAACAAGAAATACCTTCCAAGAAATCTAAACAATTTAAGGGGATAATGTGGGGGATAATTCATTGTATAACCGCGATAATTTATCTTACAATTCCATTGAAATTAATATGGACTTATTGGATTCCACTAAATGAAATAACATTTTTGGGTAAGGAGACATTAACCATAGCAATACTAGTGTTATTTCTCTATATAATTACCATCATCATTGGGGTAATTTATGTTGCTGCAATGTTTCGCGCATTCTTCCAAAGAAAAAATCCCGATTTAGGAATATCAAAAGGAGTGCAATGGGTAAGCATTGTCACTTCAATAAGTGTGATTGCTTTTATGATTATCTGGTTTATCATGACGGGAGGGCAAATTGCTTTTTTTTCAATGATGCCGCCTTAGAAATGTATTGATTCAATATAAAATCGTTTTTATTAGTTTCAAGAAGATTAACGGATTTTTGAGTAAAAACCTTAAAATGAATCTGATGAAAGTCTTATTTTTTAGTAATTGAAAAATGATTTCTCTTGGAAAATCCATGTCTCCATAAAAAGAAATCTGATCTTCAATTTTCTTTACTTTTAATATTTGAAAAAAAACTTGAAAGTCCTTTTTGTTAAAGTTTTCGAGAATTGTTCTTATCATGAAGTGAAGTTTTAATTGCTTTCCTATGGTAGCAAGACAAGGTTTTTCATAATAGTTTTTTATCATGCTTTTTGAAAAATCATTGAATTGCATGCAGGTGTAAATACAGAAAGCAGCATGCCTTGCTGCCGTTAATAACATGATAATGCCACCACCAGTTGTTGCTTTTACTTGACAAGCAGAGTCACCTAATAGTAAAATATTATCGAAAGCAACTTTCTTCATTACTCCATAGGGTATAATTCCCCCTTGCTGATCGATTTTTTTTTCAAATTCTACATTTATTGTTTTTAAAAATATCTTTAATTTTTGTAAAGGTTTAGAAGTTGATGCAACTCCTATTCGAAACACATTGTTTCCCTCAGGAACAACATATCCAAATAATTCTTTCCATTTTGGATTGAAATACATTGAGGCTTCATTTTGATTAAAATGTCCATTGATCCGAATCTGAGAAGCGAAAAGTATTTTATTTTGCACGCCAAGCTGTTTAGCAACAGAAGAAAGAGGTCCATCACATCCTACTAGCATTTTTGCAATAATTTTTCTTTTTGAGGTCGTGATTAGAATTCTTTCTTGATTTGTTTCCATCAAATAACTAAATCTTTTAAATTTTTCTTTCAAATGGTAAGTAATTCTTGGATTTTTTAAATTCTTTTCATAAAAAAGTTTATCTAAAGCAATCCTATCAATAATATAGGGTTCTTCATCACCAGAAAGTCTAACATGGTTCCCTGCTGGTGAAAAAAGCCGAGCTATTTTCACACGATTTAATACGATTGAAGTGGGGAGTCCTATTAGATGGGATAATTTCTTGGAGACAATACCGGCACACTGAAAAGGACGTCCAATTTCCCCATGCTCCTCTATTACCGTTATTTTTAGGTCCTTATTTGATAATAAATAACTTAGATAATTTCCAGCAATACTTCCACCAATGATGCAAATATCTACATGTTCAATTAGTTCATGCATTATTATTATTTAAAATAAATAACCATTAGAACATTGTGATTGTTCCCCAAATTTTAAATTAAAGAATACTTGTATATACAGTAGCATTTATTTCCTGTTAAAAAAAGTGTGAAATAATTAGATGAGTAAATAAATATATTCTATCATATTTCTTTAAATAGATAAAATCTACACAAAATTAAATTTATTCTTTTCTATATCCTAAATCCATCATCATGCCATACGTTACAGCCAATACAATATTCTTTAGGACAGGGTGATTATTTCCCACAAGATCTGTTCTTAAAGAGAGCATCGGTAGAGTCTTATCGACAACATGTCTTGTCTTGGGGTTTTCATCATAACTCTTAATTATAATTTCTCTAAAATCGTTCATAAGTTTTTCATGATCAAGAAGGAACTCATGAACATTATTATTGTCATTTATTACACCAAAATGGCATAATCCAGCATGTGAAACGTGTAGTTTTTTCAATTGCTTTAAAGTTTCCATGTATTCTCTGAAATTGAAATATACCGGCATTGAGGAAGGTATTGAAAGAAGTTGGCGAGAGTGAAATAAAGTCCCTGCAGCTTCCCCGAGATAAATAAAATCAATCTTATTATCAAGGATGAATAAAAGACATTGATGGTCAGGGGTATGCCCCGGGCTTTTTATTATAGCTAACTTTATCTCTTCACCTTGTACAGGGAAAATATCAAAAATTTCAAGTGATTTTAGATCCTTTGAGAATTCTATAGTTGGAGATATGATTTCAAAAGCATCATCCTTAATGTTTTTCATCTCCCCTATAAAATTTCCGAACGTTCGTTTAGCTCGAGCTAAATGGGAATTGTAATTATTTAATAATTCCTTGGTCATCTGATTAGTAAGAATTTTAACATTTGTATTGTATTTTTTTATTTTTTCATATAATAACCACATTCCACCAGCATGATCAAAATGATGATGTGTAGGTATTAAATATTTGACTTTTGAGAGATTTAAATCATTCTTTCTCATGTATCGAAGTAAGTGGTTAACTGTCAATGATGTGCCACAATCTAATAATACAATATTCTCATCAAATTCCCCTATGAATGATGATAAAATTCTCTTAGCTCCAAACTGGTTTAAATCGACGTGATGTAAATAATTATTGATTTTCGTTGAATTAATGGTTATAATTTCCCGATTCATCAAAAGAAATCATTAACGTTAGATTAAAAATTTTTTCATGATATTTAATAAATTAAAAATTAAAGATTAAGCTTACTTTTCCAGAAAAGCATTTTTTTCCTGATGCCTTCAACTTCCGATTTCCTTAATATATCAGGATTTTTGATAGTTTTTATTCCTATATCAATTTGTTGTAGAATCGACGTGTAACCTCGAATTTCAGTAATATCATTATATAAATTTGTTAGGCTTTTCACGATTTCAGAGCCGGTAGAAATTTCAAGATTTTTTATGATGATATCAAAGAAATGCGTTAAGTATTCATCTCCCGTTAAATTTGAATCTTTCATTTCACTTTCAATTGATAAAATTGCATGTATATCATCTTTTTTTACCGGTTCAGAAACTTGATGCGCATCTTTTTTATTATCGGAAATTCCAAGTTGAGGGAGAGAGGAATCTGAAGATAAAGAAAGTTCTGGTTTAAGTTTATGAGATGCAATCGGAGCAGGGGCTGGAGCGGAGGCAGGTACTGAGGTAGAGGGTATTGTAGGAGTTATTTGCTTTGTTGATGTTTTAGAGAGTGTCTTAGAGGGAACGGAAATAGTAGAGCCCACTGGAGAGTGTGATGGATGCGATGGAGCTTTTTTTCGGGTGAGCTCTCTCGCAATTGATGGTTTTATTGCTGTTATTAAATCCTTACGTGCATTTAACCAGGCGTCTTCTAAACTACTTACAAAAATCTTAATATGTTCCGCGACCATGCTTCCGAGTCCCGCAATTTCAGTAATTTCTTGACCACTCACTATAGATTTTGAAATAACACATAGAATAACTGATTCATAATCTCGATTCATTCCCCAAATATTTTGTATTTCCCGATGTCTGAATGAAACATTAGGCATGGTTTCTATTTCGTTATAAAGAGCCACATGATCTGCTTGAGAAAGATCTATATTTGCAGCAATTCTTATGTTAATATGCTTCTTACATTTTTTTATTGCTTCCATGTTAATATCCGTAATTTCTGGTGCAATAAGTAGGATTCTTGCTTTAATTTTTTTCATTTCCTCATTGACATGCGCTTTTACACCTTCTACAGATCTAATAAACCAAATATCTTTCATGGACGTCGAAGAGGATTTTTTTGATTGCTCCCAAAATTCCGTGGTGGTAATTTCACTAATTTCCAGCCGCTTTATGATATCCCCTAAAACAGTATTAAGCGTGCTCATGATCTGCGTAGTAAATGTATTTTTTAATTGACCAAAAGCATTAAAAATGCTTCCAGATATCTCTTCTAGCTTTTCTTCTGAAAGAACTACTGCTTTACTGAAATTATCATCGATATCACTGAAAAGAGATTTTATTTCTTCACTAGTTTTAGAAGTCGTGCTTAAAAGGGAATCTAGGTTTTTCACGCTTTCTCCTATTGTTTTACTAATATTTGATGTGAAATTATTAAAAAACTCTTTAATTGAACCTTTTAATGTATTTTCTGTAATTTTTTGAATATCTTTAATTTGCTTATCCAAGCTTCCAGAGATTTCCTTTATCCAACTACCAAACACGTTTTCAATAACTTGGTCTACAGTCTGCTGTATCACGCCTAAACGCAATTTTTGGAGATTAGTTGATATTTTCGTCTTGACGTTCATTATTTCTTCAATTAAACTTAAAAGTTGGGATTTGACAGATTCAGCGACTTTCACGTTGACTGAATCAAATTGCTCTGTTATTGTCTCATTTTGTTTTTTCAATATTTCCCGCGTATCTTTTTCGATATTGGAGATGATAGTTCCTAGATCTCTTACTTGATCTATACCGCTAATGGTTTTTTCAAATTCTTGCCTTTGCTCATCCATGGTGCTGAGCGTTTTATCCTTCAACTGTTTCATGAATTCTGTGTATTCATTCAAGTTTTTAATTCCTTCAGTTTTATTTTCAAGCGCGGTGAATGATTCTCCCAATGTTCTTGGAGCATTCACGTGAATCTCAGAAATAAATTCATGAAAACTCTTTAATTGGCTAACTAAAGCAGCATAAGGAGGTAGAGGAGAAAAATGAGGTGTCGGGCCAATCACCGGTTTAAATAATCCTTTTTCTACAAACTTACTTGCGATATGTTCACAATACTCTTTTGGTTTATTGATTAAAATAGCCATTTCACCAAGAGAAACGATATTTCTCCCGGAACTTAAAAAATACAACTCAATTTCTTCATCTGTAAGGTCTATTTCACTCAATGCTTGAATGACGAGTTCTCGTGAATAGTCTACCTCCGTTTCCAAAATATCTTTTATTTGAAAATTCTCAACTTCCAAATTTTTATTGATTGAAAGAGTTAGCTTGTGAGGGGGATTATCATGAACAAATTCTTTTACAAATGGAAATTTTTTTATTTCTGAATAGTCTTGTTTCGAAATAGTAAACTTTTCTTCTTTAAAACAAGTCTTACACTTATATATTAATTCTATCTCATCTTGGTCCTTAAACATGAACATTTTAGATCAATCCACTATTGATTTTAATAGTAAAAATCCATCACTTAAGTTAGAAAGCTGGTAAAAAACTAATGTTAATAAATAAAGAATTCACTATTAAAAATTTTAACAATTTTTTTAACATAGATCTAATAAGTACGA
>DXJM01000451.1 GCA_019057355.1 Promethearchaeota archaeon
AGTTAATAAATAAACATAAAACTATTTTTTTTAGAGGATTATCCGAAGCTCTTCTAGAAAATATAGCACGTTTTCGCTCTCTCCACATATCTTTTCAAGAGATTTTATAAAATTTTTCATTAATTTTTCTTTCTCTTTTAACGGTTTTGTGAAATTTCCATCAAAAAATTCGATAAATTCGTTCATGATTGCTATCAAACAATCAATCATTTTTTTTCTATTTGCGCTTTTTTCGCCTTTTACTACAAATAATATGTTTTTAACCAAGTCTTGAAGGGTATAAATAACGCTATTTCCAATTTCAACGGAACTAATTTTTTCTTCTCCTAGACTATGAGCAAGGGAATTAATTAACGAAAGAAAATCAGATAACGCCTCAGGCGTATGAATTTGAGTGTTTTGTAATTGATAATCTTGAACATAAACTAATTTTCTTTTACTATTAAAGATATAAATATTTTCGAGTCCATCTAAAGGCTTCATGGTTATTATTTTTGCTTTAGGTATTTATGTCTGATATTTATCGTATAGTTATTCTAATCATTATGAACCAATAATGTTAACAAAGATTAAAAAATTTGTCTATGAAGAGAGAATTACCATTATTTTTGAAAATAAATAAGATGTTCGTTTTATCCTCTATAACAATGAAAAAAAAGCTATTCATTTATATTTTATAATTGAGTTCTTTCTGATGTGAGGTGATATTATTCCTTGGTATCACCATCTTTTTCACGGGGTTTAAGAACATGGGGCTTAATACAAAAAAAACTCAAAATAATCCTAAGAATTCTAAGGATGAGGATCTATTCTTCGAAGAGTTTGAAGAAAAGGCATGTTGTATTGAACCCAACGTTGGGGAAGAAGATGGTTATTTTGTGTGCCTGAACTGCGGATTTATTCATTCTAAAATTTTTGAAAGCACCTCAAGAAGAGCATATACGCAACAAGATAAGGAGAATCGGCAAATCCATGAGATCGTGCGGACAAAGATTGGACCAAGAACGGTTATTAGAGGGAGGCGGGATGCTTCTGGAGAATTATTAACATCAGATATCGCATCTAAATTTGTCCGTTTATCTAAGATACAAAATTCTATTTTTGATTCAGTCGAACGGAATTTAAAAATAGCCATCCCACTATTAGAAAATATAAGAGAACGGTTGCATGTTCCCAAAATAGTTGCTAAAAATGCTCTCACGATCTATCAAATTGTAGTAAAGCAGAAACTTACCGTTGGGCGAAGTATAGAATCCTTGCTGTCTGCTTCAATGTATGCTGCTCTCCGCATAAACTCAATTCCTCTAACTATGGACGAAATTCTCGAGATTACAAAAATCCCGAAGAAGCAATGTGTAAAGAATGTCAAGTTGATACAAATCAAAGTTTTGCCAACCCTAAACCTTCAAATAAAATCTCTCAATCCAGATAACTATATTGACAGGTTCGCAAATGAATTAAAATTACCCATGGAATGCAGGAATTATGCTGTAAAGTTACTTAAAGAAGCGACAGCTCGAGGATATAACATCTCAGGAAAGGATCCTAAAGGATTGGCTGCCGCATTACTGTATTCTGCATCAAGAGTATGTGGCGAAAGGAGAACACAAGGTGAAATCTGTGACATATCACAAATCACCCAATTAACATTAAGGAAAAGAAAGACGGAGCTCTCTAAATTTATTGCTGTCTGAGATGTAAGAAAATAGAATATTAACCAAGTTTTTTTTCAATAAATAATATATTTAGCAAGAACTAGAATTTCTATAAGTGAGTTTTTAATGAAAGAAGTATTTCCTGGAATCTTTTTGATCACGGAGAAAGGGGCCTTTGGGGTATTAAAACCACCATTGAACATCTATATAATTGCGGGGGAAAATGGATTAATTTTTGATGCAGGTTACGGGAAAAGGGGGGCCATTAAAAACTTTATAAGTCAGCTTGAAAAAATAAGCATGATTCATGCCAAACAAAATAAACCTTTCAAGATGATGAGGCTCATTCCAAGCCACGCCCATCCTGATCATTTTGCGGGAATGAAATTATTAAGAGATAAATTGGAAATAAAAATTACGTTAACTAAAAAAATGGCAGAGATCGTGAGAAATAAGGCCGCTTTCTATCAATCCTTTGAAGAAACTCTAAAAAATTATTACATTATCAACAAAGAACAAAAAGAGAGCATTGGAGCTAAAATTAAGAAAGTTATTATAAGAATCTTTTACAAGTGCGGATATGGTGTGGCTTATCTAACCAATCCAGATGAGATAATTCAGGAAAATACCGATATTACAATAAATAACGAGCCATGGAAAATTATTTACACTCCAGGTCATGCCCTCGATCATATTTCTTTATATAATGAAAGGAGAGGGATCTTGCTTGCAGGGGACAATATCTTGAGGTCTAAAACAACATGGCTTGGTCCTCCAGGGAGCAATATAAAAGATTATCTTAATTCTCTTAAAAAAATACGCGATCTTCCCAAATTAGATATAATCCTTCCCGCTCATGGGGGCCCCATTGAAAATCCAAAAGAACGAATACAGGAGATTATCTCACATCGAAATAACAGGACAGGACAGGTTTTAGATACAATTAAGGAGCATTCGAGCATGGGGATCACGCCAACTGAAATTCTTCACTCTTTATATCCTAAAGCATCTCGATTAATGCTTAATGTATCGCGTGGATGGATTTCCCTTACCTTGAAAATGCTGGAAAATGAAAACTTGATTAGAAGGGAAGAAAGGTTGGAGAAAAAAGAATATACTTTCCTTCCTAATGCCTGATTATTTTTTATAATAATATTTATTTTTTTGAATTTAAAAAACTTAGAAAATGTGAATTTTCCCTTAAAAGAATAAGATATAGATTTAAATTACCGATTTATCTTAGTTCTTATTGGATGTATTATTATGAAAGTTTTTTTTTTTATGGCTGTGAGCATTTTTTTTATCACGGCCACTTTTTTTTTATAGATTAAAAAACTTGAAGGGATGTAGTGTTTTAAATAGTTTATTCATGAATAAACAATAGCATGGAACTCTCAAACAAGTCTTACGTTAATGGTCCATTTTTGAAAGTAGACACGATTCTATACCGACAATATCAACAAAATATCATCAATAGGTGCCAGAATAAAAATAGTTTAGTAATATTACCAACAGGTCTTGGAAAAACAATAATTGGTATTTTATTAATTGCTCGCTCTTTACAAAAATATCATTATGGAAAAATACTGATTCTTGCACCCACAAGGCCATTAATTTCACAGCATGTAGCATCTTGTAGAAAATTTTTAATGATACATGAAAATGCAATTACCGCATTAACAGGAAGAAATAAACCAGATCATAGAATTCTCCTATTTAATACATCAAGAATCATAGTGTCAACACCTCAAGTAATTAAAAATGATTTGGAAAGAGGAAGATATAATTTAGGACAGGTATCATTAATAATTTTTGATGAGGCACATCGCACAAAAGGAAATTATTCATATAATTTTATCTCAAATGAATACGTGCAAGGATGCTCAGATCCCATGCTTTTAGGATTAACAGCGTCCCCGGGAAAAGATTTCAACAACATCCAACAAATTTGCGATAACTTGTTCATTGAAAATGTAATCTCAAAATCTCATAATGATGGAGATGTAATAGAGTATTTTTACGATATCGATATTATTATTGAAAAAGTTAATCTAAATGCGAGAATTCTTGAATTAAGAGAAATATGGTCCAATTTATTCGAGATATTGCTTACCTTTTTTATAAACAAGGGAATAATCAATCCATCGAAGAAATATTTTTCAAAACTATCTTTTCTCGATATTATACGAGACATTTCACTATCTCTAAAACAAGAAAATGGAAATGAAATTATCATCACTGAGGAAGAACTAAGGGAAAAATTAGTTTACAAAGATCCAAAACTAATAGATATCATTAAAGAAAAAAATATCAATATTCACACTATTTTTTCTTTTTGTGCAAGCTGCATCTCCCTCTTACACGCGAAAGAATTACTTGAAACGCAAGATATTTCGCTTTTTAAGTCTTTTTTAGATAAAATTTTCAACAAATCCGAACATCAGGTAAAATCAGCTGAAAGGATTGCGAAGACCGAGCACTTTAAGTTAATATATTCTATAATTGAAAATAAAACTCTGTTAGAATTGGCTCATCCAAAAATCAATAAAATTAAAACCATACTTAATCAAGAATTGAAATTACATGATAATAAAAAGATCATCATCTTCACTCAATATAGAGAAATGGCAGAAATTCTAAAAAACCGGCTAAGTAAGGAATTTAATGGAAGGGTCACGTTTGAAAAGTTTATCGGGCAATCAACTCATATGAATGATATTGGATTTTCTCAAATGAAACAATATGAAATACTGGAATTATTTAGAAATGGTAAAATCAATGTGCTTATTGCTACAAGTGTAGCTGAAGAGGGTTTAGATATCCCAAATGTAGATGCAATAATATTTTATGAGCCCATTCCTTCTGAGATTAGGACTATTCAACGTCGTGGAAGAACTGGAAGATTTTCTTATGGAAGGTGTTATGTTCTCATAACTGAAGGTACCGTTGATGAAATGTATTATAATGTAGCCCTTAAAAAAGAAAATACAATGAGACAAATCTTACAATCTCCCGAAAATTTACTTTTATGTGATGGTCTCTCCCGTAAAAAAATAGACTTTCCTCAAAAGACGCGTTTCAATGAATGTTTAGGGCAAGATCATAAAGTGAGGCGAATTAAAGAGAAAGAACACGTAATTAATCGCTCAATTGAGGAGGTAATAAATGAGTTGGATAATTTCAAGAATAGCAAGGAATATATAGCCCTTAAAAGCAATGGCATCACCTTATATTCGGATTTATTCGATTCTAACCAGGAGACCATAAAAAAAAAAATAATGAAAATGAGAAAAACATATATCATATTCCCCGAAGATACAACCAAAAAACAGTATTTAAATAAAAATCTAAAGACTTTGGTCAATATCGTTGAGACCTATTCTGAAAGGGGCATTTTAGATTATTCCGTGCTTCAGCAACGGGCTGAGGAAGAAGAGATTATTGATAAAAAATTCTTTATTCACTTTAACCAAGCGTGCAATTTAGGCTATATAAAGAAACTAGGTTCGAAAGTTCATTTTATTAAAAGTATCAAGGATTAGACGATTATCTTACATTACTATCGATTAAACCAAAGGAAAATCAAAAAATTACCAAAAATTCTTTATGTAAGCATCCTATTTATATTATAAGGAATATATATAAAAACTTTTTAAAGCAATACTATACTAATGATGGATGATTTTTTAATCGATGGACTTTGGATTTTAGATGTAGAATCAGGTTCATGTTTATTTGAAGAAAATTATAAAAAATGGTCAAAACAAGACACTCAGCTAATTTCAAGCTTTTTGACTGCGATTAGAAGTTTTACAAAAGAAGCTTTTTCTGAAGATATTGAATTCATACAATTTAAAACTCGTAAAATCATTTTTGAAATTTCGAATAAGATATTATTCATCATAGCCGTAAGCAATTCTGATTTAGATGAAGAGATTCTTAAAATCACGATAAAAGAGCTTATCAATCAATTTAATGCAAAATTTTATTCCATCTTGATTAAGAAAAAATTCATGTATGAATTTAAAAAATTCAAATCATTTTCAGATGATTTAAGATACATCATCGATAGAAAACCAGTTAAGATAAGATTAATAAAAGAAGGTAAGATTCACCGTCTTTATCAAAAACGAGATGAAAGAAGGTTGAGAAGAATAGAAGAAATAAAAAGATGCGTGTGATTATGCATAATTTTTCTATTTAATATTTATATCTTTTCTCTTTTTATACCAAAAAAACAACACAAAAAATATTGTTCCAATTAGGGGTATTGATGCAATTGTAATATTTCCTATAAACGTGTATAAAGTGAATGTGATTGTCAGGATGGATCCAAAAATTGCAATTATGGGATAATATTGGTGAGCAAAATTTTTCATCTGTTTAACAAAGATATACGCCTTAAAATTCATTTTTTTAATTACTTCAAGCTCCTCTTCATTTATGCCATTTAGAACCTCTGGATTTTCATAATAAATCCCGAGGCGAATATCATACTTACCATTTAATTCACCCGAGCTTATTAATATCAAGATTGCATCTTGGATATTTTTCTTTTTAATCTTCAATTCCTCATTTAAAAAACTAATGGTTATGAATTGATTGGCAACTGCTTTAATTGTCATCCTAATATAAGATTTAAGGATTAATTGTTCCAATATTTTTACTTTCTCGTTCGTGATTTCCTCAAAATTAGTAATGAAATTATTGAAATCATCTATCAAGTATTTATTTTTCGTCTCGAAGTCTTTTGATTCCTTTGAAAACCTTTTAACTTGATTATTAATTTGTTTCTTGGTTTCTTTCATCTGAATTTCGATTTTTTTTACTCTTTTAGCTATTTTTAAATAGGCTCTTTTAAAGAATTTTGCTTCTACATCATCTTCAACGCTTCTTTCTAGATTACCAAGGAGTTGGCTCAAGATTATTTTTTTTTCATTTAACAATCCTATTAATTTAGCCATGATGGAATCGTTTTTAATGTTGTTAATTTTCTCTCTAATGAGGTCAATATTACTGTTATATATTTTTTGGAACTCATTTTTTTTAAAAACAAAGAACTCTCGAAGTTCAGGACTTAATTTTCTATTTTCATAATTTTCTTCCAATTCTTTTTTTAATTCTAACTCTAATGCTCCATAAACCTGATTAAATTTTGTCGAGAACTTAGTATTTTTATCATCAAAAATTTCTTCAATTCCTTCCTTATCTTCAAAAATTTTTTTAAAGGTTTCCCTAAATTCTAACTCAAGTTTATGGTTCTCTTTCTCGATTAGATTTTGTATCTTAATAAAGAATAGAATATTCTTATTCACGTTTTCAATGGTGTTAAGTTGATTATCCATGGTAGATTTGAAAAAGTTTTCTGTCTTGATAAATTCTTTTCTTGAAGTCATCGTTTGCAATTCGACTACCTTCTTATCAAATAAATCTCTTTCTTTTTTTTCAAAATCTTTTAAATCATCAATCCTGTTTTGTAATTCCAAGATATTAATTGTTAATGTCTTGTTCTTTATGCTTGAATCATAAAGTGCTAATATTTTACCAATTGCCTCATTATATGGCTTTAAAACCTTATTTTCAAGATATTTTCTCAATTCTATATTCTTGTAATAATGATCCGTGTGAAGCAAGATGCATTTCTTCTCTTCAAAAAATTCCGCGTTTATCTTGGAGATTTCAATCATTTCTTTAATTCTTGAAATCAGGACCTTACAATTCAAATTTAAATCTTTTTTGAGCTCAATAATATCGATATTATTCGTCCTTTTTTCATCGGATAGGGCATTTATTCTATTGGTTATTATCGTGTTAATGCTTTCATTTGTAAAATTGCCAATCTCATTATGAAAATACTCTGTAAAATTTTCCCATTGTATGATTGTAACATTAGATTTTTCTTCGAAATTTTCGATCTCATTTTTACAATCATTCAATTTTTTTATGTAAGTTTGGTTGATTTGATCAAACATGCTTTGTAAGGTTTCAGTTTTTCGGGTGACATCTCTTATTTTTGGATTTTTTAATTGTTCTAAGTCCTTATTTATATCATTTAATTTATTACGAATCTTAATTATATTCTGATTTACAAATGCATCAAAATCTTCAATAGATACTTTATTTCTCTCTTCTATCGCTTTATTTTTTAAGGTTTGGACATGTTCGGTAACAAATTCTAAAATATCCTCCTCTAATTCTTCAAGCTTCTCTGGCAAGTATTTAAGCAATAAATACAATTTCTGCTTGTTCTTAATCTCCTTTTTAACATCCTTCTGAAGATCTTTAATTTGTTTTCTTTTTTCGGTCAATAGTTCATCGGTATCACTTTTAATGTTATCGAATATACTTTTAATTTCAAACTCATTCTCATCAATCTCGCTTTTAATTCGCTCGCTTATTTTCATAATCGTTTCTTTCGTATCATTGCGAATATTTTCGACGTTCTCTAAAGTTTTATGAAAATAGCGAAAGCCATCAACATAATAAACAAATACCTCGTCGAAATTCAGTTTTATGTCGAGCCAATTGTCAATTATTTTCTTGTGTTTTCTTTTTATTTTTCCTTCTTGAGAAGTGATTTTCTGAGAAATAGCATAAATCTTTTGGTCATATTGCCGAAAGCTCTGTGAAATTCTTTCAAATTCTTGAGTAAGAAGAATAAAAACTTGTTCACTATATTCTTTCTCAAGTGCATTTTTAAAATATTCTCTAAATTCATCAATTTTCTTAGAAATATTATCTTTAATGCTAATTATTTTTTCCTTGAGAGTATCTAATATGCTATTTAAGTTTTTAATTTCTTCTTTTTCTTTAATTTTAGATTGCAGGCTTCCTTCCAAATCCTTGAGTTTCGTCCTTAATATCGAAAAATGTTTCCTCCAACTATTGATTTCTGGTGCCAGGACCTCTTGAAGATTAATATAATAAAGCTCTTCATTAAATGACGACTCAATATTTTCATTTAAAAACTCCGCATCCATGAGCGTATTGTGTATTAGGTATTTTACTCGTTCCTTTGCGATATCAATTTCATCAATCAAAAGATAACTCTCGATCTCTTCTTTTGTTTTTAAAATAGCTGTCTTTAATTTTAAGACCATATTATAAATTGTATTCTTGTGATCTGTTATCTTTTCTTTTTCTCGTAGAAGTTGCTCATAGGTGATCTTAGTATCTGAGACGATAATTTTCTCAATAAACATGTTTAAAAAAAGCAAAAACCTTGTTTTTAAAATAAGGCTTTTTTTTGTTTTGATGGTTCCCTTGAAAAAATTTCTATTCATCATTTCATTTATTAAAGGGACGATATCTTCCCTAACTTTCAATACCTCATGGGGATTATTCATGCGATATTGCTTGTGAATATCTGTCAAAGAGATTATTGAATTGTGTTTTAAATTCTCATAAACCTCTTTTGCAAACATGCGTTTTCCCTTGCTTAAACCACGACTATAATTATTAAATTCAAGATTATTATCTAAAATTCTTAAATTAAATGTATAATTTAAGTTAATATATGATATGACCTCTTCAATGCCTTCAATTAATCCAAGCGTGTTCGATAGTTGTTTTAGATTTATATATCCCTCTTGTTCTAGTTGTTTAAACAGAAATCTTTCAATTTCTTGGATGAATTTTTTCCAAATCATGGACAATAATATTGTTAGCCTTGAAAGATCCATCATTTTTATGAGGGTCATTTCTCCATCCAAAATCTCTTTCATTTTAGAATTGATGAATGAAAAAATCCCTATCGGATTGTAATCTAAAAACCAGGAATAACTAGTTAGGACATGGACGATCCAAAACGTGGTATTAACTTGACTCTGCTCTTTTTTAAAACTGAATCCTTTATCTAGCTTCTGATATTGGTAGAGAAATTGAATGTCTTTCTCATGAACATCAGAATCCTTCTCTAAAAATTTTAAACATAATAACTTTACAACAAGAGAAGGTTCTTTTTTTAGGTCCCCTATAGAGGGGATGAACACTTGTCGATTCGTGCGCACGTCAATTCCCAATAACGTATAAATCTCAAGGACGTAATAAAGGGTGATATGATTGAAATTCTTTTTTTCAACGGGACAGTCTTTCTCTAAACAATGTAAATAACCATTATTTTTTTTATGAGCAAGTAATAATTGTTTAATTGCGGTTTTAATATTCAAATTTCCTTTAGGAGAAAGATAGGTTTTTAACAAGCCCAATAATTTCAAGCTTGACAAGGCAAAATATGTTGACCATATATCCGGTTTTTTTTCTTTTGATTTTGGTGTTAATTTAAAACCTATTATTTCCCCTTGTTTGTATTCACATTTTTTTATATATTTGTATATTTCATCTCTATTTAGTTCTTTATCCTCTTTCAAATATTTACGCAGTAAAAGAAACCAATATAGATGTTCCAAATTTACATTTTTATTTTCAAGTATGGTTTCATTCAAGTGATTATAGAAGGTTATAACTCGATCATATTCGCTAAAATAGAAATTCCCGATTTCTTTTTTTTTTTTCGACTAAACGAACGAAATGGTTCCTTTTTAAATGTAGTTATGTATGGATATGCTGTTTTATTTTCAATTATAGTCAACTAAATTCTTACCCTCTATTTCATATAGGTAAACCATGAAAATTTATCCATTTAATTTTTTCTATTGTTGATTATTGTGATGATTTATTGTTTTTTTTTAGCAAATTATTTTTAATAATTAGCTTTTTCAAGCATATCAGAGATAAATCAGCACGTTTATATTAAAGTCTGAAGTTTTTCGATTTTCTTCTGTATTTTCTTTATTTTAGAATCGGTATTGCCCAAGTTGGCATCGTTTTCAAGAATCCTTATTGCCTTTTTATAATGTCGGATGCTATCAATGTAATTTCTCTTTTTTTCCGAACTTTCAGCAGCACTTAATGAGAAGTCAAGATCCATTTCAGCAATTATTTTATCAAGTTCAACAATCATGAAGGATATTTTTCCGATCTCCATTTTAAAATTAAATCCCGTAGCTAAAAACAACGCTTTTTCATATTCTTTTTGAGCTTCCTTGTAAATTCTTGCCTTTTCTGCAGTTTTTCCTTTTTTAATAAATAAGTCCATGCATTTTTGCGCTTCCTTTTCATCCATGTATTTTGCTTTTACCTTTAATTCTTCTATTGCCAAAACATTATCATCAGTGGTTATAATATGGGAAATTACTTGGCTATTTTCGAGTTTTCTCGCTCGTTCTTCTTGAAATGTTTTAACACTTGTTTCAGCAGTTTCTAAGGTGGTTGGTATAATAATTTTCATTTTAAGGAGTTGATATATTTCATAAACAATAATTTTGGATTCTACATTAACAATATCTTTAATTTTATTCAGGAGAGTGTTAATAAAGAAAAATTGTTTTGATATGAGATTTTCTTCCGCAATTTTTAAAATAGCATTTTGAATCTTATTTTGATTTATCGATTCAATGATCCCTGGAGCGATGGAACGTGCAATTACCATGGGAAATAAAAATTGCACGTTAAACGTTTCGATAATAAACTCTTGTAAGTTAGGAAATTCTAAAAAACCATGATTGCGTAAATTCATTAATTCCTGTTCATATTTTCGCTCAAAATCTATTAGAAAATCTCGTGTAATTAGCTGTAATGATTTAGATTGTTTATGATCTAAAATTAAACAAGCTCTACTCCATTCTCCATTCTTTAATAAAATATAAAAATTTTCATATTGGAATTCATAGAATTGGAAATCTATAAGAGAATCTCGTTTTACAACACCTGAACTTTCTGAAAAAGTTATGTTTGCTTGAATAAATCCCGATAAAAGTTCAGCATCTATTCCTACATTTGATACAGGATAATTAATAATAGGCAATCCCGATGCATTATCCATTAAAATGATATGCTTGAGATTTAATACATTTAAATATTCTTGCCATATTTGATCTTGATACATTTGTAAGCGTTTCTCGTCAGAATCCATTTCCATTATTCTTATATTTGTATCAATCTTAAAACCAAGACTATTAATACGATCTTGGATGCATTTATTGCAAGAGCCCGGATATCTAGCACATTCCCCCTTATCATAACCGCAGTTAAACCCTATGTTTTTTATTTCAAAATATACCATTTTTATCCCAATAGACCATCATTAAAATCCATTAATTAAATTTCAAATTGTGAGCATGTTAAATTATTAAATTCTATCCCCAAAAAAAAGATAGGGTTTAAAAATTTAAATTTAAGGAAATAGTTAAAAAGGAAAAGGAAAATTCTCTAAAAAAAAGGTTTTCTATTAATTTGACTGATTTTAAACCTTTTTTTCATAAATTTATTTAATCTTTATGCACTTTATTAATCAAAAGATATTACAACTTTTCTTTTACCCATTTTTACGAGCTAAAATTTATGGTTACACGGAGATTGCAGGAACTAGAGTACGCAATACGTGATATCGCCGTCATTGCTAATGAAGTAAAGCAGAGCGGAAAAAAAATATACCATTTAAATATTGGAGATCCTGTTATTTATGATTTTAAAACTCCCGCTTATATTTGCAATGCCATGGCAAGAGCTGCGTTAGAAGGACAAAATTTTTATGTTGATTCTTTAGGAATTCCTGAGCTTCGCAATGAGGTATGTAGATATGAACGTAATAAAAATTCAATTGATATCACGCCGGATGATATTTTAATAACGTCTGGAGTCACTGAAGGGATTTTTTTTGCAATTTCCGCATTGATCGAAAATCAAAATGAAATTCTTGTTCCCGGACCAACTTATCCAGTATATATTAATTATACACGATTTTTTGATGGGCATCCAATAGAATATGAAATGAATGAAGAAAACGGGTGGGAACCCAACATCGAAGATTTAAGAAAGAAAATAACCGCGAAAACTCAAGCTATCGTTATAGGGTCGCCTAATAATCCTACAGGAGCAGTATTCAGTAAAAAAAATGTAAAACAAATCGTAGATCTTGCTGGTGAACACGACCTTCCTATCATCTCTGATGAAATTTATGATCAGATTATTTATGAGAAAAATTATGCTTGTCCCGCGTCTTATAGTAAGGATGTTCCCATCATCGGAATGAATGGTTTTTCAAAAGCCCATCTTGCTACGGGATGGAGATTAGGATATCTCTACTATTATGATCCTGAAAATAAGATAACGGATTTAAAAGAAAATATTGCAAAAATGGCGCGAGCACGATTATGTGCTAACTCAATTGCTCAATATGCTGCTATAGAAGCATTGAGAAATCCGGGAACTCATACTGATGAAATGGTAAAAAAATTACGAATAAGAAGGGATTATTCTTATAAAAGATTACGTCAAATTGAAGGCGTTCATGTAATTAATCCTGAGGGAGCTTTTTATCTATTTCCTAAAATCGATTTCAAAGAATTCCCTCGATGGAAAGATGATAAGGATTTTGTCATTAATTTACTCAAGGATACTGGTGTTTGTTTAGTTTATGGTTCTGGATTTGGTAATCATGGTAAAGATCATGTACGAATAACCTTTCTTCCAGAACTAGAAACCCTCGAAATCGTATATAATTTGCTAGAAAATTATTTGAAATAACCACAAG
>DXJM01000452.1 GCA_019057355.1 Promethearchaeota archaeon
ATAAGAAAAATAAAAAAAAAAAGAATGTGTAATGGGTAAAAATTCTGAGCGATTTTTATTTAAAATTGTTGTGGTGGGCAATGGTGGTGTTGGAAAAAGCACGATGATTCAGAGGCTTTTAACTGGAAAATATCTTGCACAAAAAATTACAATAGGCACGGATCTCGCATCATACCATTTAAATATTGAGGATTATGAGGGAAATGTCTATAAAGTGACTTTGCAGCTTTGGGATTTTGCTGGTGAAAAAAGATTTCGATTTTTTTTGCCCCGTTATGCACGTGGTGCTCAAGGATGTGTTTTATGTTATGACATTACGAGATTTACTAGCTTTGATGAATTAAAGGAATGGTTTAAAATTGTAGATGAGAATGCAACAGAACCTGTTTACATTCTTGTAGGAACTAAAAAGGATTTGGAACAAGACAAACGAGTCGTGTCCTATGAAGAAGGAAAAAAATTTCAAGAAGAGCATGAAATTGAACAATTCTTTGAAACATCTTCTTTATCAGGTGAAAATAACAAAGACATTTTTGAAACATTAACACGTGAAATATTGAAAGTATATAGGATCTTAAAATAATATGACCCTATATAAGAAAAACTATTTTAAATATATACAATTTTTTCATTATTATTAATATTATTATAAAAATGAGATAACATGAAAAAGGAAGAACAAGAACGGTCAGAGTCTGGAGCACCGATATATCGATATGACGAATCCGAGGAAGAAATCGAACCTATCATAGGATATGAAGAAAATATTGAAATCATATCTGAACACATTGAAAAGCATATAGGTTCAATAGATTTTGTATTGCATGAAATTGAATCAGACATCGTTCACATTGACGTGCATATTGTATCCCCATATGATGATGATGGTGTTAAAATTCTCATTACATCAGGGATGAGTGATCGTCCAATGAGCCCTCCTAAAGGATTAGAGGAATATCAATATTCAGAATTAATGGTCTTCCTTCCTGCGGACTGGGCTCTAACAGAAGAAGCTTTCCAAGTTGAAGAAAATTATTGGCCAATAGGAGAGCTAAAATACCTGGCAAGATTTCCTCATCAATACAAAACTTGGCTTTGGGAGACTCATACTGTTCCAAATGGAGATCCTCCTGTATCATTTACAAAAAATATTAAATTTTGTTGTTCCCTTCTTTTACCACCTATAACCTTAAAGGAAGAAGCATAGATATTAGAAATAGATCAAAAGAAGAAAATATATTTCTTTGCTTTAATCCCCATTTATGAAGAAGAAATGAATTATAAACTGAAGTACGGTATTGATGCATTATTAGAAAAATTTGATGAATATAATGTTTCCGAACTCGTTGACATTCATCGAAAAAACGCATGTGAATGAGAATTAATAAAAAGAGAAAAAAGAAAGAAATTATTGAGTTAAATTATTCTTCTATTATATCTTTTAATTCATCCACGCTTAAAGATAAATATTTTGCTTTTACAAGGGAAGTACCCAAAAGGGTTCTAAAGTTTTTCTTACGCTTTTTATTAAGGAATTTTTTCATTTCCGAGAGATCAGGTGAATCATTTGTGATTTCAATGAGCTTCATTTTTTTAGCTGCTTCTATTACTTTCATTCCTATATCAGTTCTAATAATTAACATTACAGCAGGTTTGGGTGCACCCATAGGAGAGTATGTGATATCCGAAAATTCTCCTGAAAAATCAGTACAGTACTTACACCCCGCCATTCCCCCAGAAGAACAGGCATAAGCGATTTTTAAAGATGTTTTTTCAGCACCAGTATTAAAATCGCCAGCAAGTATTTTTCCTAAACCTTGCAAGTGACAGGGATTTGCTATAATTCCAATGTTCTTTTTATAAGCCTTATAGGCTTGACCTATTCCCGTGATCAGTGGTCCTGCATTATCCATGCTTTTTTCTGGTATGTATTTCTTGGCATCTTTAGCATTTTCAACAATTACAGGAAACGAAAGAGGTGGTTTCGTACTTTTTGTGTTTCTAACTACGAGACATTCTATTATACCCTCATTGAAAGCTGCTTCGACAAGATTATACAATACATTTTCTTTATTTTTTGATTTTACTTCAATAATGTCTTTATATACACCAACAGCTAAATCGACTCTTGTTTGACCAAATAATTTCTGCTCGATTTCTTTAATAGGGAGAAAACTCCGTGGACATGAATTATAACACAATCCAACGGTCTCTGCACATTCATCAACAACATATGCTTCTCCCGTTTCTTGATTAAAGTCCATATGAGGACAAAAAGCATTACAACTTCCACAATGAATGCAAAGTCCGGCATATATCACTTCTGATTCAAGATCTTGGCTTGATTTTTCTACTTTCATTATTTTTATACACGTGAGTATTATTATATAATTTGAATAGGATAATTAATAATTGTAAATAAATTTAGTGTGAAATTTCACACTAGTGGATATAGCAAAAATTTATTTTTTAATTTTAGTTTATTGTAAGGATTTATGAAGTAACACGAGCATGATATCTTAAAATATATATGAATCTGTTGATATAATGCTATTTAAAACAATAATTAGAAATTTTAAAAATTCAAATGTAGATAGGGAATTTTTATGAGTACCGATTTTCTTAGCCTCGATGAATACGTTCAGGGAAGCTTGACTCTAGCTTTTACAACAATCTCGTTTATATTAGGCAGTTTGATGATATATAAATATATTAAATATAAAGACATAAAATTACTCTTAGTAGGATTATCGTGGATTTTATTGACAACACCTTGGTGGCCGGATTCTATTTCATTTATCTTGATATTTTTTGCTGGGGGGAACAAAAATTACATGCTAGTGGACTCGTTGTATTTTTTCATAGCAAATGCATTGATAGCTCCTATTTTTTTTACATGGACCAATACATTTTCAAAGCTAGTATTGAAAGAAAAAACTCGAACAAAAAAGGCTTTTATTGCCCTTTGCATTATTTGGGCAATTATTTTCGAAATAATTATTTTAACCATGTTTTTCCTAAATTATGAAATTATGGGAAATAGAAAAGGCCCATTTTACGTTGATTGGAATCCTATTATCATGTTTTATTTATTATCGGCATCGTTGTTATTCATGATAACAGGTTTAATATTTAGTGCTCAAACTTTAAAATCACATGAACCCTCAATTCAATTGAAAGGCATTTTTCTCATGATAGCATTTATAACATTTACCATTGGTACAATTTTTGATGTGCTCTTGATAGTTCCGGAGATTTATCAGGTTTCTTTGATTCTTGCCAGAGTTTTTGAAATCATCGCATCGATTGCATTCTATATAGGATTCATTCTTCCAAAATTTGTTAAAAAACTAGTTTTAAAAACATAGTTTTTCTTATTTTTTTATATACTCAGTATTTAAGTAAGTAATTTTTTTCTATTAATTCTTATTATTTTCTGAACCGACATTATTCTCACCTTTTTAATAGACAATTGTTAATTTTCTTTACGCTTCGAGAAATAATTCAACTAAAACATCTTTATTATTTTGC
>DXJM01000453.1 GCA_019057355.1 Promethearchaeota archaeon
AGGGGGAGTCTACCTTTGCTCCTTTGATCCCCTGCGACTTTGCTCCGGGATAGATGACACGCGCCAACGGCAATCCGAACTATTTGTTATAACCAAAAAATAGAAATTTCCCCATATTCGAATTATGGTAAATATTCTCATTTGGGAATGGTTTTGGTTTTTAATTTTTACCTAAAACTTAAATATAATAAGTTTAAAACCAATATTAATCTTAGCGAGACCAATTGTTTTAATGGCAGGAAAAATGTAGCGACATTTTTTAACTGAAAAACACCTTTTTGCGAATTATTGAGGAAAAAGTTGCCATTCTTATTTGTTCTTGTTGGAACTTTTCTATCCGATCATTTTTCAAAGTTATATGGATGATTATTTTTTAGTCATCAAATTGAAGATTTTTAAATTTCCAATCATTAGTTAAATCTTAAAATTTGCTCAATTTGTTTTTTTTACATGAAAATTGTATATGCTTGTATTAACCAATCCTTGAAATGTAAAAAGACTAATACTTTTAGGATAAAAAATTATAGTCAAGAGAGATTAATTGAGGTTATTAAAGGAAATTTAGAGTGTTTATTTAAAATTTTAGAGTTTAATATTGCGAATCACATTCATTTCTTCAGAATTCGTTCAGATCTAATTCCATTTGTGTCTCGTTCAATAATGGATTTCGATTGGCAAGATCATTTTGAATCAATCTTTAATAAATTGACATTTTAAATCCTCTATAGAAGAAACAATACAATATCATTTTAACACATGATGGAAATAAAGGATAAAGAAAAAAGTGCTATCGCTGCCTTGAATCTATTGATTAATGATCCAAGATTGATATAAAACGAAAATTTAAAGAAGGTTATAAAAAAATGAAAGAAAATGATTTTGATAAAGATGTACAAAATATTTTTAATAGGCTATTTAGACATTTGAAAAGCTCGGATTGGAAAAAATGGCTTGAGATAAAATCAATTGAAGAATACGAAGACATTATGTTTGAAAAATCAGGGATTGGTAATAAAATAGAATTTAGTAAAATGATTGATTCAATTACCACCAATTCTCGGGATTTCTCTGTTAATGTGGAGGATTACGTTTTATCTCATGCATCCAAAGAGCCGTTGATTTTATGCCATACCTCTGGTACCACTGATGCTAATATCTCCAATTTGAAATGGTTCCATATGAATGAAGAACTCATCGATAGAATATGGAATCCTGGAATGAGTGCAATATTTGAATCAAGTGGATTAAATAAAGATACTTCCGCAGTTATTTTTGTTCCTTCTCGCACAAAATTTGATGGAATGAGAACTATCAAGAATAATGAATTTATTTCCTTATATTCTTCAGAATTTTCCCAGAGGTTAGCTCTTTCTACAATAAAACCAAAAGAATATTTGTTTTATGAATATAAAAATTCTGAAAATCTTGAGGTTATCTCAAAAATTCTTTCAATGGAAAATTTATCGGTCATTTCTGCTCCAGCAGCAACTATTTTAGGATGGTCCGATAGAGAAAAATTAAAAAATGGATTTCTTTCTTTTTTAAAGAAAAATAAAGAGAAAAAGAAGAAAATTACTAATTATTTAAATAAGATTATCAAAAATGAGGGTATTAACAAGGGTACCCTTAAAATACAGGAACTTTTATCGGATAAACTTTCACAAACAAGATTGATTTTTAGTATATCAAATCTTTCCAGAACTCAATGGAGTCTTATTTCAAAATTTATGAAATGGAGTAATGGCAAAAAGAGATTTACTAATTTATACGTTGGTTCAGAAGTGGGGCCTTTTGCGTGTAGCCTTACTGAAACAATCGCGAACAATAATCAAATGCATGTTTTTCCTCTCACAATTCCAGCTATTGAAAATAAAGGAAAAAGAGAATTAATATCTCAAACAAAATTAAAGATTGGGAATCTTCTTGTCTCTTATTCTATTAATACAACCAACAGGATTAATATTGATATAGGAGATGTGATTTCTATAGAAGATTTTAAAGGTTTACCAATCATAAGGGGAACTATTTTAAGAAAAAAATTTAAATTAAAATATCCCATCAGAATTACTCCTAAAATTGAGAAATCACCAGATCAAGAGGTCTTTGTTGGACATTATTTTCCATTTGAAGAATTTGAGATCAATAACCCAATGGCTCTTATTGAATGTCTTAAAAATAAAGCCAATTTGAGAAGTGATTCCCTCCTGTTGAGATCTTCCACTGATAATGCTAAAAAATTTGAGTTAATTTTATCAACTTATAATGGGAATAATATTAATAAAGCTCAAGAATTAGAAGAGCATCTAATGACTTGTAATCTTGAAGGAAACATCAATAGGGTACTTCAAGATGGAAAGTTAATGCTAAAAATTGTAAATGAGCCCCCCATAGATTACACAAAAACACGAGAAGAAATGCTCTCAAGAGTGCGAATGGGGATCTCTCCTAAAGGAGTCTTAAAAAAATGGCCTTTATATGTTTTAGAAAAAAAAATGGGGGAAAAAAAAGATTAAACCCAAAGAACCAAGATAATACCTGCTAGAATAAACCCTACGAGATAAAATCCATACTCAATAATAAAAAGCAATATACTAGTTCTATCATTAAAATTATTCTGATTAATACCAATTGTCGCCACGAATCCAATCCATACTACTAATGATACTATTATCGTGCCAAAAATATCTGTTGTACCTGTTGCATTAATTATAATTTCCAAAAAGAGCATTGTTATGAAACTCGTTGGGTACATGATGAGGGTATCTCTAATAATTTTTTCTTTCGGTTCACTTTCTTTTCCAACCAGTTTAAGCCATTTATTTCCAAGAACAAATGGAAAATACCAGATCATGTGAATTCCAAAATATATAAATGTTACGACAAATACAGCGAAAATATTTATCATTATTAGATCCACTCTATAAAAATTGTTACTGCATAAAATATGTTATTATGAAATAGTACTCCTGAATAATATTTATAT
>DXJM01000454.1 GCA_019057355.1 Promethearchaeota archaeon
AAAATTTATCAAAAAAAGAAGATATAGAGGGGATTATAACATTTTTAAGAAAAAAAAATTTTGAGGGAACGTATGTCATCCAACAATATCAATATTCTGAAGGAGTTGGCGAAGAATTTAAGGACATATTTGAGAAACCTCTGCATTCAACATTACTTGCTTTATTGGAACCATATAATAATTCAAACTTGGGTTTTGGATTATACTTGAGAAGTAACATAGTCGGGTATAAATCCATTGAGGAATTATTCAATTAATTTTTCGAAAACCAATCATTATTTATTATTTAGAATGATAAATTATTTTTGAACTCACTAATCTGATACATTCTGATGAAAAATTAATCCGAATAGGATTAAAAATATAAAAAATTGATGGGAAGGGAATTGTAAAATGGGAGATTTCTGATCTATTTTTTATCTTTGATTTCAAGATATTTTAACATTATTTTTAGAGCATTTTCCATCGCACATCTAATATTTCTATTTTTCCAGTTTTCCCCAAATTTACTGCAGGGCTTTCTTTTCTTGTTAATTAAATCGAGATTATCTCTATCCGTGTGATAATAAGTTAAATAATCTTCCCAAATAATCCCTTCTAATGAAGAAGCTTTCAACCCACCTTTCACTAATCCCGCAGCATCGGTGCCCCCGGCTACACCAGGCATTTCCTTGAGTTCATGGGGGATTTCTAATTCTTTACAGCAACTTACGAGGAGATTATAGACTTCAGGACTTAAGTCCGTTCTTGTAGTATTTTCTCGGGAAAAAATCTTCTGAAATCTTGATTCGCTTATTGATTCACAATTAACAGCTGTTGTATCGATTCGATTGTATTCATCAGAATGTTTTTTACAGAAAGCAAGAGCACCTCTCAATCCGATTTCTTCGCACCCTAAAAGTACAATTTTAACTTCTGTCCCCTGTGGATATAATTCGTAATTAGTTTTCTTCCAATCATTTAACACCTTTGCCACGCAGACAACTGGTGCGAGAGCTGAGAGGTTATCGACGGCTCCTGGAATTGCTTTAGATGATACGAAAAAAAATAATGCGAGTATATTGATAATGTTCTTTTGGAGCAACCATATAGTTATTTTCATTAAATTAGGATCATTAATGAGGTTCGGCCAAAAAACTAAATCTATTATTAAAGAATAGATCGTAGCAATTAGAATGGAAACATATCCGTGCCAGCTCATATTTTTAATAGCTCCAAATAATACCTTTTTACTCTTACCCAATATCAAGTAAAAAAAAGCTAAAATTATTGGAATTAAAAAAATTAACCAAATAACTACATTTATTAAAAAAAGAGCAACATTTTCTGGGATGAATATAACTAGAATTTGCAAAAAATATATTAGAAGAAAAGAAATTAACAAGATAATACCCATAGCAAAAAAATAAGCATATCCTTGTCTTGTATAATGTATGAGGTTGAATCTAAAAGCACTATCGATATGTGCAGAGAAAATTACTCGCTTTCTTGTCTCTCCATTTGGTTTTATTGTTCCAACGACATTTTGAGAAGAACCTTCCTTATAGGGTAAGAATTTAGGAGTCCACTCCTCATAACAAAAAAATTGTTTGTAAAATATTAATATTCCAAACACCCCCATAGAGAGGCAGATAATCGAACCTGTGAACATGATGGTTTGATTTTTTAAATTATGAGCAAGTAAAAAACTCGTGATAAAGATAATAATCGAGATTAAAATCAAATAGATATCTAACCGAATCCATCCTAAGAATGCCTTTGGATATGTCCGGAATGGTTCGAGTTCAACGGAGTCACAATATTTTTTTAACTCCTCGCACATTAATTCTGAAGCTTTTTTCTCTTCTCTACTACATGGTGCACGGGGTCCGCAATTTTTAATTATACCTGAAATTACACGATACATGTAATCGGAATTTTCATCTGAATCAATGATATATTTAGATGGCAATGATATACCCTATTTAATCCTATAATTTAGATTTTATGTTTTATGTTTTTTTTGATAAATTATATAGTAAATTAACATTCCTAAAAATACCCAAAATAAGATGGATGTAATCCAGCCCATTATAATATTAAGACTAATGCTCCCAAAAATAAACGAAAAGCAAGCAGCATGTTCTAAGATAATATAAGGCACGTGAGTTCTCTTTTTTGATCTAAAATCATATTTTAAAACTAAATCAAGAAGGGATTCAATAATCAAATAAGAAAGGATTAGGACTATATAAATTAGAAATTTCGGGTCTTTTCGAGTCAAGATATAGTTAATAAGTACAACAATGAGTGGGATTATTAAAGCAACGAAAAAATAACCCAATTTTTTCACCAAGTCCATTTTTTCCTTAGTTACGATAAATAGCACTGCTGTCATTATAATAAAAAAAATGAAACCCGAAAATATAAAAATCCAATCAAATAATTCCATTTTTTCCTTTTATCCAATATTAATTCAATTCTTGAGGTTACATAACTTGTATAAAATTTTAAATTTAGAGCATAAAATAATTTTTAAAAAGAAATAAGAAATTGGCAATACTATTCATTGAGAAGGATATGCAATTTAAAATATTTTTTTCTCACATTAATTTCATCTCATTGTAGTAATATCCCTGTAATATTGAGGTATTATTAGTATATGCTTGAAAATCCGTGAAATCCACCTTTCACGAATTGTATCTAGTATCATTAAAAATCTTAGGCGAATTATGATATTTATTAGATGTGATTTTTAATTGAAAAAACAATGAAATTGGAGGGGATCGAAATTGGCGCTCATTCAAATTCTCCAACCGAAGATCATGCTTGGAAAGGATTGAATGAAGTCTTTGAATTGGGGATAGAAGATTTATATGAAAAAGTTGATGAAATTTTATATAAGTTAATTGAACATCATATTCTTAATTTA
>DXJM01000455.1 GCA_019057355.1 Promethearchaeota archaeon
GATGAAGATTAGAAAAAAATTCGTTTCAAATAAGAGCAATTCGTCTTTTTTTACCTGTGCAAAACCACCACTTGAAGGAGTTTTAAAAAAACTTTTAAAAACAGAATAAATATTTAGAGAAGAGCATTATCTCTAAATTAAAAAAATTATGAAAGTAGCCCGGCACGGAATTTCGATGTACGGAGTTTTCCGTCGATTTTCGAACCGTGGTCTCGGGATTCAAAGTCCCAAATGCTTGGCCACTACACCACCGGGCTATGACCATATCATAGTTTGTATATATCTGAACTAAATATTAAAGGGCTTTAGTTCTTGTTTTATGAATTTATCGTCCAATAAATTTTTTTCGATTGCTCGAGATAAAAAAGTTTTTTCTTTTTCTTCATCTCGAAATTCATCAGATAATAACATTGGGATAGTTTCCATAATTGGGTACCAGCGATTGCATTTGGTGCAAAATAAAAGACCAGATTCTATTTCAGTTCCAATCTTGTATTTATTTAGTAAAAACAACTCAGGAAAAATTTTTTCTACTTCTTCAATTATCGCATTTTCACTGAATTTTATGATTTTATTCTTGATATCCGATAGCAGAAGATTCAGACATTCTTTAGTGATATCATTATCGGATTTATCAATTATATTTTCTAGTTCCTTAATACTTGAAATGATAAGTTTAATATAATTGGTAAGGGGATTAAATTCAATCGAGATATTATCCCTAATTAAAATATTATTTTCATTTTCGGAGAACTCAATTATCTTAGATTTTTTAATTCGCTCTATATCCCTTTTTTCATATACTTGGATCATATCCTTGAATTCCTCTATTTGTGTATCAAACCTAAAAATAAACAATGTTAAGGGGTAGGATTTATCTATCGGACAAGCCAAGATGTCTAATAACCACGGTTTCATAAAAAACTCCTTTAAATTAATTTAATCGAAATTAAAGCAGGTAATTTCGCAGTTGTTGGATTAATTTATCATAATTTCGATCTATTTTTCTTCTTCTTTTCAAGAAGTTATCTGCTAATTTTTGGTAGGATGATCGAGATGGTAATTTTCCTTCTTTATAACGAGCCTCTAATAAATTAAGACCATCATCAATAGATATTCGTTCCGCATCTAAAAACTCAATTTTTCTTACGATATTTTCAAAGACAGGACCTATATCAATTAAACTTTGTTTGAATGGTATCAATTCTCTCTCAATTTCCTCTATTTTTGGAGTATTTTTATCAATGATATTTTTATATTTCTTCTTGGTTATCTTTTTTCTCTTTAAAGCTTCAGTTGTAGCCCTTATTTCGATGATTAATGCATTCTTTTCTTCACTTAACGAACAATACTCTCGAATTTCATGTTTGGGAATAACTTCTTTGGTAATCATTTCAACACCTTCCATTTTCTTTCTTGTTTTATTTATTATTACAAATGCAGAACTGATTGCGATAATTGAAAGGATAAATATAATTGGTCTTAATAATAATTCAAATATATCAATTGTAAATGTAAATTGAATTATATTGGCTTCTAAAGGACTTATATAATCTGAATAATATGAAATTCTCATGGTTCCTTGGGAACTTTGGATTGCATCTGGAGGAACTGTTATTGCATCAATACTCAAGCAACCGTCTATTTTGAGATGAATTGAATGATCTCTCACCAAGTAATCGAAGTTTGTCGTGTGTAAGTTCATATGAATTGATTCTTGAAACCAATTTAATGAAAAATATTGTTCAAAAGGCAAGTTATATTTTAAAATGAATTTAAAACTTGAATCAGGTGTAAGCGGAGGACGGTTGAGGTTAAATGCGCTAGAAGAAATAAAATTAATTGTCACATCCGATCCACTTATTTGAACTCCTAAAATTTGACCAAAATTATCTGAAACGGATATGCTACTAGCTAGAGAAGGTATTTTAAAATTTAATGAATATTTGGTTATTTCTCCGTTATTTGTAATGGTAATTTCATCAGTTACTCTAATAATCCCCCATGGTGAAATGAAGATCTCTCGATTGAGGTTTGTTACCTCTAATTTCGTTAAAGTTGATTCTATATACTGGATTGTTATTAATTTATCATTCTCATCCAAATTTCCCAAAAAGGGTTCCAAATATGTAAGGCCTTTATCATCTAAGTTATATAAAACTGTTTTCCCGTCAATAGTCCCCCATTCAGCTGAAGCTATATTTGATGAAGCTTTATAAACAGATATAATTGAACCGTCTGCTTTATAAGGTAAAAGAGGAAAAACTGGACCCGTGTACGTTAATTGATGAGAGTTTCCACCGGATAGAGCACTATAAGTTACTGAATCTATTACAGTCTGCATAAAAATAATTGATTTCTTCTGAGATGGTAACAAGGGGGAATTAAAATATATTGCAATCATTTCATATTCACCACTTCTTAAACTAGATCTTTCTACCAATAACGTGGTTTTTCTATCGCTTTTAGTGGCTTTATAATATATTAATTTATCAGAATCCATTTCAAGAAATCCAATATATATTGAACTAATCGGATTAACGTAATTATTCTGAATTTCTATTGTATCTTCAATAGTTACTATTCCATAACCACTTATTTCTACTTCTCGTGATATATTTGTAATTAATACATCGTTCATTCCGGCAATATCTGCGGATATATAAGGGGTGTTAATATCTAATTGGTCAGAATTAGAATTCCCTAGATTAATAAAGATAATGGTTATTGAACTTGTCGCAAAAATAAGTCCAATAAATAAGACAAATACAATTTTTTTTGAATTCATGATTTTTAAATTCACTTAAATTAACTTCAATAATTAATTCAATTAATAAAATTTTATTAAATTACATTTTTATTTTTAGATAAGATTTAAAATTATTATTGCATTGCTCTTCATTATATTAGGGAATTAAAAAAAAAGAAAAAATTTATTTTTATGTCTACAAGAAGAAATCAATCGAGGCGGAAGAAGAGAAGGTCAGGGAATGCCCCAATGCCAATGGGGGGGGCAGGGTTAATGCGTTTTTTTGAGGACAGTTCAATAGGAATAAAAGTTGGACCAATAACTACCACGATCATTGCAGCTAGTTTGATTGTAATAGTGATCATTGCACATATTGGAATATTTAATTGGTTTTTCCAATAATAATTATAAAAAAAAATGAGAGTTTCTGAATTTCAAAATTTAATGAAAACACTGTACTTTCATCAAGATACTAAACGTGGAATTGAAAAAACATTTATTTGGTTAGTAGAGGAAATTGGAGAGCTTGCGCGCCTGTTAAAAGATAAAGGCTATAAGAATAGAAAAGACATATCTGAAGAATTGGCAGATATCCTGGCCTGGACGAGTTCCTTAGCGAATTTATTGGAAATCAATCTTGAAACAGCTTTATCTGAAAAATACCCTAATAAATGCTTGAAATGTGATTCAAATCCGTGTTGTTGCTCATCATCTATTAATTATCAATAAACATCTAATTTTTCATTGAGAAGGAAAAACTTTATTTCATTTATAAAATAATTATCATACCATTAATCAATAACTCTAAATCAATTGGAATAAGAAGAACTATGAAAGAAAAAAAGATCTGGATTGACGTGGAGCAACCAAAAACTGGAATCATGTTCAATCCATTATTTAAAAGGTTTCAAGAAGAAAATGTTGAACTTTTAATAACTGCAAGAGATTATGATTCCACATATAAAATCTTAGAACATCATGGTATAGAACATGTCAAAGTTGGGCGTCATGGTGGGGCAAGTCGTTATGGTAAATTGGAAACATATGTCGATAGATTAAAAGAATTGCTCCCTCTTGTAAAAAATTTTTCACCTGATCATTTTATAACTTTTTCTTCAATAGAAGGTACAAGAATAGCATATGGATTAGCATTACCCTCGATTGGGATCAATGATGAACCGCGAAATATTCCCGTCTGTAAATTATTATTCCCTTTTCTTGATAAAATCATTACACCTAAATGCATTCCGATAGAATTGTACATTAAATATCATGCTGACAAGGAGAAAATTGTTAGATATGATGGACTTGATGAAATCGCTTGGATTTCAGAATATAAACCTAATAGTAATATCTTAAACAATTATCTTGATAAATTTGATTTAGAAAAGGGAACTTACATTCTTATGAGAAGTGAACCATCAAATGCTTGTTATTTAATTGACAAGTTAAACCCTGAAGAAACGTTGATTAGTCGCATATTTCCAGAAATTTATAAACACTTTCCCAATCATAAATATTTATTATCAGTTAGAAATGATTTACAGGAAAACTTTCTTAAAAAGGAACTTGGTACATATTTATCCGAAGGAAATGTTCTGATCACCCAATATTTACCCCATATTGTTGATTTGTGCTTTCATGGAGCATTAGTCATAAGTGGTGGGGGAACTATTGTTCGCGAGTCTAGTCTTTTAAATGTTCCCAGTATTGAATATTTTCCAGGTGAATCGGCACCTCAAGAGACATTCTTAATAGGAAATAATTTTCCTTTGCAGCATATTCGTGATCCTAAGAATATTATCGATAGAGCTATGGAAATTTTAAATAAAGGTCCCGAACCTGGACGTTTTACTATGGACTTTATGGAAAAAATAAATCACTTTGAAAATCCTATTAAGATATGTTTTGATCTAGTTAAAAAGAATTTAGAATGTGATATATCAAGTTAAATTTTATAACTGATTTTTCTACATTTTCAAAGAATTGTTTCATACAATTTTTCAAGATTCTTACCAACTTCATCCCATGTATATTTTTTTATGAATTTTTGAGCCTTTAAGACTAAATTTTTCCTTTTTTCCACATCTACGAGAAGTTTAACTATCTCTTCGGCTAATTTATCAGGTTTTTTAATCGGGACAAAAATTGCATTATCTTGAAGTATTTCTTTATATGCTAGAATTGAAGAACAAATTACAGGCACTCCACAGGCAATCGCTTCGACAGGGGTAAGACCAAAACCTTCAGATGCGTAGGAATAGGTGATAAAAATGTCGGCCATCGTGTAATAATAGGGCATTTCTGCTTCAGATAAAAAACCAAGAAACAGAATATCTTTGTATTCTTGTTTCCATTCTAAGTATTGTTTTTCCATTACAAAATCTGGAGTACCTCCAATAACTAAGTTAAGATCAGGAATTTTCTTCTTTGCCTCATTATATGCGAGAATTATGTTCCCTACATCCTTGTATGGCGCAATTCTCCCAATATATAATAAAACGGGGCCCGTTAAACCTAATTTTTCTTTTAATTTTTTGGCAGCTTCTGGACAAGGCTTAAAATTATCATCAATTCCATTATAGATCGTAAAAATTTTATTAGGATTCAGTTTTGGCATGTACATATTAAATTGTTTTTTAATAAAATTTGAAACAGTTGCTATAATTGTTGCTTTGCGTGCAATATATTTGATTAATATTTTCTCTATTGGTATTCTCGTGAATTGTGTTTCAAAAGGACCTAAATCATGAATTGTTGAAATAAATTTTTTCTTATTAGATAACAAAATTGGTAAGGAACCTTTTGCTCCATCACCATGTACAATATGAAATTTGTTTTTTCTGAGAAATTGAACGACTTTTATATTAAATTGGGGAAACCATAGAAATCTTTTTCTGAAAATTTTTAATTGAATAATATCAGGATCATTTAAATTAACATTCCATTTTCCAGTTATTAATTTAACGTTATGACCTTGTTTTTTTAAATAATCAAAAAGAGATCTTACAACTCTGGATGCCCCACTCGTATTATCTGGAAAAACGGTTAAGGAAACCAAACAAATATTTAATTTTTTCATTCTAAAGTCAAAATAAAATGATATTTTTTTAAACTAATTCAAGTAAGTTGTTCAAATCCATTTTCAGTAACTAATATAGTTTCTTCTGATTGAGCGATAAAGATCCCTTTTTTTTCTGCTAAAACATTATGAGCCTGTAATTTTTTCGACTGTACTAGTTCCTGAAGTCCAAATGCTACTCCTGTTTTGAATTCTTTGGCCAACCATCGTTCTGCAAATGGTAATCCATTGTAATTCTTATTAATAAATCCTAAGAGTTGTTTAGATATTTTCCTCCTCAAGGGGACTCTACCCGCATAAGGATTAAGTTCATAAATAAATATATTTTTGGTATTATGAACCGAACCTTCTCCCGTGGAAGCAAATATTTCTATAGCAAAAACATCACCTTCTTCCATCACGCTTCCACGTTGTGAGCCTAACTCGGGTAATTGTTTTTTTCCATGTACGGTCCACCTTTCGATCTGGTGACCTCCTAATTCTTTGATGGGATTATATTTAAACCCCTTGACGATATCTTCAATTTTTTTACCCAATTCTCTGGTATTTATCCCTGGTTTTACCATCATTTTTGCCGCTTCTAATGAGACTTCAGTCGCCTGAATGATGCTTTCCAGAGATTTATCATGATTAAAATTTATAGAAAAAGCTGTATCCACGAGATAACCATCAATATGAACACCTAAATCTATTTTTATGAGATCTTCTTCATTAATAATCAGATTATCCTCTTTTAATGGAGAAGTATAATGGGCAGCGATATTATTAATGCTGAAATTAACAGGAAATGCGCAATAACCACCTAAATCTATAATTTTCGCTTCAGTTTCGGTAATTATATCTAAAACCTTCATGCCAACCTTAATTTTTGGTTTGATATAATTTTTAACTTCTTTAGCAATGGTTCCTGCCTTTTTTAAAGAAGCTAGTTTATGTTCTTTTTCTTCTTCTTCATTTTCCTTTTTTCCTTCAGGCTTTCTTTCATCCGAATTTTGTTTTAGTTTTTGTTTCTCAGTCATTATAGTAATATAAAAATTTATTAAATAATAATTTAATAAATTATTATCAATCAAATATGTTAACATTAAA
>DXJM01000456.1 GCA_019057355.1 Promethearchaeota archaeon
TAATAGAAAATGTCCTAATTGTAAAGAAAAGTCTCAAATGACATATGCAGGACCATTATGGATAGGAAAGATTCATGATAAATTATTTTTAGAAAGGATTCTCTCACTTAATAAGAGCACGAACTTTCTTAATGCAAAAAAAATTGAAAAGATCATACAATATAATCTCGATGAGTTGAACATGCCGATATCTTATTATAATATCCATAAATTGAGTCAAAAATTAAAAATTCCTCACGTGCCTAAAATGGATAGTGTACTCAAAACAATAAAAGAAAAGGGATTTGAAGCTTCCAGAACCCATTTTGACTTTACTGCAATAAAAACTAATATGAATCTACCTGAATTAGAGAAATTATTACTAACTATTTAAGAATCGAGGGCTAATCTTAATGACAAAAAACCCACACATGCACAAGAATGATCCCCATTATAAACAAGCCAAAAAAGAGAATTATCGAGCCCGTTCTGCATATAAATTATTGGATATTAATAAGAAGTTCAATATTTTTAAAAGAGCGTTCTATATTTTAGATTTAGGTTCAACTCCAGGAGGTTGGTTGCAAGTTACGAGACAAATTAGTGAAGAAAATTTAAGTAAATATAATGATGGATATTATCACAGGGATCACTTTAAAATATTAGGTTGCGATGTTAAAGCAATTTCATCCATAGAAGATGTAAAAATCGTGAGAATTGATTTTACCCTACCAGAATTCTTGGATGAAATTCGAAATTATTTTGGAAGAAAAGTAGATTTAATTCTCTCAGACGCATCAATAAAAAAATCTGGAATTAAATTTACTGATGATATTAATCAGGTTAAATTATGCTACAAAATACTTGAAATTGCTAATGAATTTTTAAAGACAAAAGGTTCTATAGTAATTAAAATATTTCAAGGTTCCGATTATGATGAATTTTTTTCGACTATGAAAAAACAGTTCAAAATTTTAAAATCTTATAAGCCACGGAGCTCTCGTAAGGATTCAAATGAGATATATCTCATAGGTCTAAACAAGTTAAGGTAAATTTTCATCCAAGTACTCTTGAATACGATCAAAATCGACAAAATAATCGTTATTTTCGATCTTAGCTTCAATCCACTGGGTTAACCACTCACAATAATGGGGATTGAATTGATCTTGGTTAGAAGCAGTACATTTTTCCTCAAATGGACAAATAAAACAAGGTATATATGAAAATTGTTCCCATACATAGCTATTATTTTGTTTATCAATTGTCTTATCTTTAACCTCTATATCTATTGTTTCAATCATTTTAATTCGTTTGGTCCATGAACTTTCCATTAATTCCCTTTCAATTACTATTTTTGACTGAAAGGCTAATTGTTCTAAAATAGGTTCTAAATCTTCTCTTGTTTGATCTGAAAGCTTCATGAGTTCGTTGAAATAGAGGTCTTTTTTTTTTTCTATAATTTGAAAGATCTCTTTTTCATCCTTTCGTAAATCTCGACTATAATTCTTCTTTTTTTCTTCAATTCTTTCAATTCTCCTTTCAATTTGAGATTTTTCATCAACATTACCCTCAACAAGCTCTTTTATCTTGCATTTATGGCGACTTAAATATGCAAAGGCTTTTCCACAATATGGACACGTTTCTTTCTTTTTCTTTGCCATTTGATTCAATTCCAAGTTCTTATTAGCATTATTTTTGAAAGAAATTATTCTTGAAAAAATACAGAGAAGGCTTATCTCTTATAAAAATATTCTAATGAATGCTCGAAATTAAATTTTTGTATTTTTTTCCAGGAAACATCAAATATTTAATAATAGAAAGTGTTTTTTTAATAATAGGATTATTACTAGGAAAAAGCTACATCTACAAGTAAATTACAATACGATGATCTCAAAGGATTTCTTAAACCTAAAAAAGAAACACATAATTGATTTAAAAAGTTTGCTTGATGCCTATTCGAAAAATAAAGAAAAAATAATGAAATTATCCTCTGGCTCAGGTAATTTAGACGAAATATTAGGAGGAGGACTACATACTGGAAACATTTACTTAATATTTGGAGCAAGCAAGACCGGTAAAACCCAATTCTGCCATCAGATGTGCGTCCAATCCATAAAGAACAAAAAAGCAGTATATTATCTTGATTTAGAAAATACCTTTCGAGCAGAAAGAATATCTCAATTGGGCACATATAGAGGCTTAAATCCTGACATCATATTAAAGGATATTCTTGTGTCGAAAATAATGAGTAATTCAATGTTACTCCTCTCACTCAAAAGTATTGAAAGAAATATCATTGAAAATAAACCCTTCCTGCTTATAGTAGATACTATCAATAATTATTTTAGACGTGATCAAGGAGATTTGAATATATCTTTCCAAAAAGCGAGAGATATCTTTCTGAGAGCATTACAAATGCTTAGTATAATTACTATACGACATGATATAATAACAATTTTAACAGCACAAATAAGATCTAATTTTCTTCAAGATCCCATCATTCGAGAAAGTCCTGTTGGGAATCAATATTTAAATCATTATATCTCAGAATATTTATACTTACGCAGAGTAAATAACGAGATTAACAGTGCCCATATTATTAATTCACAATATCTTCCTGAAAAAAAAAGTTATTATAAAATTGCTCCGGCAGGTTTAGTGGATCCTTGACGAGACTTATTTCTAAAGTATTCGCATGAAATCTCCTAAAGAAAGATATTGAAAGTTGTTTGATATAAAGTGCGTGTTTACAAAATAGATTTTATTTTGAATTTTAGGTATAATTTGTTCGATTAGCTTAACGGCTATATCGAGTTTTTGAGTTTTGATTGAATTGCTTTCTTGATTACTGGTAAAAAATGGCTTGGAATACTTCCCAATGATATTTTTAAAGTCCATTCCAATTAGAAAAATTTTATGCACCGGTACTAATAATGAACGCAAGAAATAGAGAATCCTATCACCATCAGTAAATCCTCCCGGATTGACTAAGTTATCAAGCGGTTCAACTTGAGTGGTACCAATTACATTTATAAAATTAAGAATATCTTGTTTAAAAAATTCTAGCATTTTACTATTATCCCCATGGCAATGTACAATAATATATTCAGCATAATTAAATTCATCTCTTGTTATTCCATCAAGATCAGTGAAAATTGAGTTGATAGGAATTTTTTTTTCCTTTAAAAATCGTGCCGCACCATCAGCAGCAATATTAAATGTACTCTCAAAAAATGAAATACCATGGGATTTAATTATCCATTCTATTGAGGATTCCAAGGAGGGTCCACAACCATATATCATAATATTTTCCATTGATTGAAGAGCAAGCTTGAAACCTCGTAATATTTCATCAAGATCATAATTATTATTTTCTTCTTTTTGCTTTAAAATATTTGAAAGGTAATTTCTCGCTTCATAATCTTTATTGCTATTAAATTTTAGATCATTCATGATTTTAAAATATTTTTCCTTAAAGAATTCAAAGAAATCTATTTGATCCTTGAGTTTTTTTTTCCTTTCTCTCATCTTAGCATATTGCATGTATTTACATGATCTATATTTTAATTAAAAATTCCTAGGATTATTTAGTTTTTATCTAATAGTATTTTATTGCACCAAGATTCTCTCTTATTCCCTTTTCCTCATTTCCTCGAATTATTAAGGTGCAATATTAAAAAATAGAAAGAGAGAAAAAAAATATTTTTTTTCTAATAATTTTGTTCACTTAGAGACTAGCTGTATATTTTTTATAAGCAGCTTCATCCATTAAATTTGCTTTCTCAGCACCAAAATTTGACGCCTCGATCTTGAATAACCAGGCACTCATAGGATCTTGATTTATTTTTTCTGGCTCATCCATTAAACTGGAATTAACAGCAGTAACCGATCCACTTACAGGGGAATACATATCCCCAACAGCTTTAGAGCTCTCAACTGTACAATCTATAGGATCAGAATCTGCAGTTGCTTGCTCTAATGTAGCACCATCAATTCCATCAACGTCAACAAATGAAATCTCTCCCAATTGCTCGGCGGCATAAGCGGTGAGACCCACTTCACCAGTTGCATCATTATACCACTGGTGTTGTTTTGAATACCATATTGTCATTATTTTTAAACTCCTTTTTATTTTATTTCTAAATTGACTTATCGCTATAGTGTCGATTTGGAAGCGTGTGCCTGATGGGAGAATATTTTGCGCAATGTGTATTTTCGCTTCATAATTCTTTTTATCACTATCACAGGACAATTTCCAAATGGAATGGAAGAA
>DXJM01000457.1 GCA_019057355.1 Promethearchaeota archaeon
TATAATTAATTATTTTTCTTTTTTATTGAATATGGGTCGAGTTGAACCGTACTTTGAAATCGATGCTAAGGGACGAGTAATTTGTAAACTTCATTCTGACTATGATCGTTTAAAGTCATTATGTGAAATAAATTCTCAAGGAGCAAATTGTGATCAAAGTCTCACGTGTAAAACGTGTACGAGTTATAAAAATGATGAGTGTTATTTTGAAAAATCAAGGATCGATCAAATCGATCACGAGAGAATAAAAAACAAGAATTATTCGTGTAAATTATGCGGTAATAAGATCCATAGAATGTGGACGGTCCTATATAGCATCTATTATGAGGAAAAGTACGATGTAAAAATCCCTTTACTCTGTTGCACGTGCTACGATTCATTAAAAGACAACTCTTTTATGGAAAAATATAAGAAAAGATCATTTTCCATTAAATTCTATCTCATCTTATCGGTATTAATAATAATTAATAGTCTCTTTTCAATTGATCCTTTTTATATCTTTTTTAGTATCATTAATATAGCATTTGCAGGATTTTGTGTTGTAATATATGTTAAATATCTAAAAAAATTGAAAAAGGGCAGAGATTATTATCAAGAACATTTTTCAGAGAGAAAATACATGAAAAAAACTATTCACATCTATGAGGAAAGTTTTTAATTTTTTATTATTTATATGCTTTATAAAATAAGTTTTTTCTGCACTGTGAAAATGGGATCCGGTAGTCTAGCTAACTTCAATAATTTCTCTTGAAAACTAGAATGGATAGGGCACTGGCTTGCGGAGCCAGATATCGAGGGTTCAAATCCCTCCCGGGTCATTTAAACATAATCTAATAATTCAGATATCTTTCTTATGGTGATATAATTTTCAATATCAATTTCCCTCTCAAAAGGGAACTTATATTCTCTCTTGCATAAAAATAATTGCATTCCTACTTGATACCCTCCCTTAATATCCGCATATTCATCGCCACATATAATGCATTCATTTGCCTTATCTCCCAAGTCAATTTTTTCTAACGCATGTCTAAATATATCGGGATTTGGTTTTCTCTTGCCAAATTTAGCAGAAGTGATTACATCGTCAAAATAATAATCCAACTCAAATTTTTTTAAAAGATTTTTAATTGTTGAATGATGAGGATGGTTTGACAAGACAACCATCTTGATATTCTTTTTGTTTAATTGCTCTAACGTATGCCTGGTGTGTTCAAATGGTATCCATTCCTCCTCCTCACAAGAATGATAGATATCTGCTAATTTCCTGAGGAAAATTTCTTCATCTCCATTGATAGCATTGATAACATCTTGTTCCACGATTAAATCAAATACATGTTTAAAAATATAAATTGTAGAGTATTCATTTTTCGTTTTAAGACTTTCCTTAAAGAAAAAATTCCTTCTCTCATTGAAATGCCTGGCGAATTTCTGGGCAAATTCATTGTTAAAACTAGTTCCCATGCTCTGAAGATGTTGGAGAGACTTTTGAAGCCCTCGGGTATAACAATCAAGATATTTCTCCAATGAAACATCTTTAAAATAAAAGAGGGTAAAACCAAAATCAAATATGATTCCTTTTATCTTCATTGTGAAGATTATATAAAATATCTCCTTTAAAATTATGTGTTTAATCTATTAACTAGGATGACATTATTCAGAGCTATTAAACTAGAAATCTCTTCCTCATTTTTTATTTATATATATCAGGTTATATCTAATTAGTAAAAATCTATTTAAAATCACACTTAAAATAAAACCAAAAAACCTTGATTAGGATAACATTTTTTATTTTTTTGATGGGACTTTTCTTCCTTATTATCATTTTTCTACATTATATCAGGAGAAAGTTAGCTAACTCTAAGAAGAATGTCCCTATATCCCGCTTTAAATGCTTAGATGGGCATGTTGTAAGATCTAAAGGAGAATTAATTATTGATAACTACTTGCACCTTAATGGAATAAGACATATTTATGAAAAAACAATAAATATAAATGGAAAACCCATAAAATATGATTGGTACTTGCCCGAAGGTAAATTATACATCGAATATTGGGGATATCACGGGAAGGAGTATGAAGCGAGAAAAAAGGAAAAAATGAGATTATATGAAAAAGCAAATTTACGTTTGGTTTCAATTGAAAATGAAATTTTTGATGACATCTATAAAAAGCTACGAGAGATGTTAGGAAAATATTTTAATCTAACCAACTCAAGAATGGTATCTAAATATTGTCCAAATTGCGGCGTTAGCTTAGATGGGAGATTTAAAGAACAATCTGAGCCCATGGACATTTAAAATTACGAATTCAAGTTAACTGAAATTGACTGAATGATTTAACTCTTCACCTAATAAAGTTAAAAATAAAGAGCACCCCCAATTGCTTCTTTGGGGGCTAAAAAAATATCTCTTGTCTTTAGACCCTCTTTTTCTCCTCCCTATCCTACTTTATTTTAATCCAATAAAAATGTCTTTTAGATAGGAGCATATCACAATATCTTCATGTACGATATTTAAAGGAATGTGGTAAAAAAGTGCATTATTTTTTTCCAGCCAGACCTTATCCGCTCAAAAAGTAACAAGGCTCTCAGATTGAAGCTATCAATAGATTAACAAGAAATAAAAAATATAAATGTTTATAATTTTTTATTGAGAAAATGTCAATAGATAAATGGTTATTAGATGATGGTGTTAATATAAAAAAGAAACACAAAGATGAGAAGTTTAATTCTCTCCCAATCGAAGAAAAAGAAGACTTAAAGAAGAAACAAATCCGTAAATTATTGAAACATGAGAGTATAATCGAGAATGGAACTGGTAAAACAGAAGATTTCTTCAGCCAAGTAATTAAATTTAAGGAGTGGCTAAATAATAGGAATTATTTAAAAGGCGATCTCCAGAAAATTGAAGTATGGATAAAAAATCTCCATGAACTCTTAATTTTTGAGCGCAATCTCGAGCAAACAAATGAGATATTTGAATTAAAGGACACATTCAAAAAAATCCCTCCCGATTTTTTAGATGATAAATTCCGAATGCCAGTTCTTAAGAAATTAGATGCCCGGAAATTAAATAATTCAGATCGATATTATCTTAAAAAGCTGAAGATCTTGATTGAAAGAAAAATGAAAGAGGCATCATATTACGAGATATTAAAAAGAATTTTAGAGGGAAAGGAATAGCCCATCTTTTTAAACTTCAATTAGTTATGGAGATTTGGATATAATTTAGCAAATTGTTTTTAATCAATCTTTTGTTATTACTATTCATAATGCTAGTAATCTGCCCAATTGCAGGATCAGGGAAAAAATTACAACCCTTTACGTATTCAAAACCGCGAACATTTTTAAAAATAGCAGGAAGTAAAATCATTGATCACATCTTGTACAAGTTAAAAAAGACATTTCCTAAAGGAACTACCATTTGTTTTATCGTAGGATATAAAAGGCGTCAGACAATAAATTATCTTAAAGAACATTATTCAGATTACTTTCATTTAGAGTTTAGAGAACAAAAACCTCGAGGTTATGAAATAGATTCTCCTTACTTCTCAGGATTGGGAGATGCTATCTTATTAGCAAAAGATCTTGTTAATGATGATGATGGTTTCATATTATTGAGCGACATGCTTCCCATGGGAGACTATTCATCAATTTTACTCCGATTCCATCAAGGTGGCTGCGATGGAGTTATCAATGTGAAAAAAGTCAAGAATCCGGAGTTTTACGGAGTTCCTTTATTGGATGATAAATGCCAGTATATAATTCGGATAATTGAGAAACCAAAAGAATTCATTTCAGGTTTTGGTGTTTGCGGTGCTTATGTATTAGGAAGGAACGTAATGCCACATCTTATGGAATTATTAGAGGAACAAAGTGCAATTGAACTTGATAATGGGGGCGAACATGGATTAACTCCGATATTAGACCAATTAATTCATGAAGGTAAAAAATTCGTAATAAATGAAATGGAAGAAGAAATGTTAGATTTTGGAAGGCCTGAAGGATTATTAGAGGGTAATCAATATTTACTCTCAGAAATGAAAAATCAAGGCTCTCAAATTGAAGAATTAACTCAATCAGGTAATATTGTTGATTCAAAAATTATCCAGCCCGTTTATCTTGGTGATAATGTAGAAATAACTGATTCAGTTATTGGTCCCAACGTGTCAATCGGAGACGATGTCCATTTACATAAATGCCTGATTTCTGAGTCGGTTATCGGGGATGGTGCTCATTTAAATAAAATTATAACTTCAAGAAGCATAATTGGTGACTATTCCGTATTGGAGGATTTGATCAAGGAAGAAATTACTATTGGTGATTCCTCTTACATTGCCACCTCAGACTTGAGATCATTTTAAACTTCATCGATGCAAGTTTCGATTAAATGCATGAATTCAATGTATAAATAGAAAAAGGATTATTTAAAAAGGGGTTTTTTCTCTTGCCATGGTGAAATTTGTTCAAACGCATGAGATACCTGAAGAACGGTCTTTTCATCATATTTTTTCCCAACTATTTGCATTCCAATCGGTAATCCCTCATGCGACCAGCCACAAGGAATGGAAGCGGCAGGAAGACCTGTCATGTTGAAAGGATAAGTAAACGACATCCAACTCGCAATAGATAATGCATTACCCTTCACAAGAGGGAATTTAACCCCCGAATCCAACCACTCCACTTCAAATGCAGGAATTGGGGTAGTAGGGGTGATTAAAAGGTCATATTTTTTAAAATAATGATACATTTGATCGTATAATTGGGACTGTAAGGCCATTGCTCTTATGATATCTAAACCATTATATAAAGATCCTGCTTTAACGATATTCAAAAGGTCAGGACTCAAATCTTCAGGACGTTCTCTACTCTCCTTCTCCAAATCAAGAGCATAACCAGAAGAAACAAGTATCATGAAGGCAGATTGCGGTCTTTTTAATTTGATTTGTGCATTTTCTACTGTATAGTCGAGTTGAGTTAGCTTTTCAATATTTTGAAGCACAACTTTTTCGACCTCATCGTCTAAGGCTCTAAAATAGCCTAAGCCCATGGAATAACCTATCTTTAGGTTTTTTGGTGTCGTTTTTAAGCTTTCAACATAATCGATCCCTCCATCAGGAAAAGAATTATTATCCGAATGATGGAAACCTTTCATTACATTCAACATTAATGCGGCATCCATTACATTTCTTGCTATTGGACCATAATGTTCAAGTGATTTGAATGCATTGCCGACACGAGGATATATGGGGATTCTCCCAAAAGTAGGTTTTAAACCATATACTCCGCATAGACTGCTTGGCACTCTAATCGAACCTCCCCCATCAGAACCTAAAGATATTGGACCTAAACCAGAAGCAACTGCTGAAGCAGAACCTCCACTAGATCCTCCGGAATTACAATGTAAATTCCAAGGATTTCTTGTTTCTCCAAAAATTTTATTTCTTGTAAGAGCGATATGGCCAAATTCAGGAGTATTTACCTTCCCAAGAATTACAATACCTGCTTTTTTTAGCCTCTGTACAGCGATATCATCTTGATCGGGGATATAATTTTCATAAAATTTAGAACCATAGGTGGTTTTAATTCCCTTAGTGATCATTAAATCTTTAATGCTGATAGGAATGCCATTTAGAATCCCGCATTTTTCTCCCTTTTTGACGGCATCATCTGCTTTTTCAGCCATATCTCGAGCTATATCAAACGTAGGAGTGCAAAAAGCATTTATTAAAGGATTGATCTTTTCTATTCGCTCAATAATCGTTTCTGTTATTTCAAGGGAACTTAATTCTTGTGTCTTTATCTTTTCTCTCATTTCATAAGCTGGCATGTAACAA
>DXJM01000042.1 GCA_019057355.1 Promethearchaeota archaeon
AAAAGAAGGATCATGAATGAAAATCTTATCGAATTAGGTAAAAAGAATGCTGCCATAAAAGCAGTTGAAGATAATGTCAAGGAAGGCATGATATTGGGAATAGGAAGCGGATCAACCGTAGTTTATGCGATTGAGAGGATAGCCCAGATGAATCGAGAAAAGGATCTTGATCTGAAGTGCATACCTACTTCGTATCAATCTTATCAGCTAATTAATCAATACAGGTTAAATAATGTCTCTTTGGATCAATATCCTGAAATCGATGTGGATATTGATGGAGCGGATGAGATCGATGAAAACCTCAATCTTATTAAAGGTGGAGGAGGTTGTTTAGTGCAAGAAAAAATTATTGCTTCAAATTCACATAAATTAATCATAATAGCGGATTTTCGGAAAAACTCAAAAAAACTCGGGGAAAATTGGAAGAGTGGAGTTCCAATAGAAGTCATTCCAATGGCTCACGTTCCATTAATAAGAAAGTTAGAAAAAATAGGAGGAAAACCAGTCCTACGGATGGCAAAAGCGAAAGCGGGACCATTAGTCACAGACAACGGAAATTTCATCATAGATGTGGATTTTGGCGTGGTCGATAATCCAAAAGAGCTGGATAAGAAGATCATTTCAATGCCAGGTGTTGTAGATACAGGGTTTTTCATAGAAATGGTTTCAAAAGCATACATAGGGCTAAAAGATGGAAATGTCTTGATCCTCTAAAAACGTGCTGGTTCATTTAAATAAGACGGACTTTCCACAATGCGGACAAAATTTCTTAGGAACGTCAATAATTTCTCCGCAATGAGGACAGGAAATCCCTCCGCTCATTGGAATTTCTGATCCCTGAGAATACATACCTTCAGAATAATGCTCTTCTTCCCCATTATATTCATAAGAAGAAGAGGGATGGTAATAATCTCCTCGGTTATATGGGGTTCGACGAGGTTCCCTTGATTTTCTCCTCGATCTTACATAAAGAACAACCATTGTAATTGCCATGAGACTTATAATCGCAATAATTATGATATATATTATAAGTTCAATATTAACACCCGGTTCAATAAAAATTAAAAGATAAAAATCATCTACTCCACCCTCGCTATCTATAATTGTTATTATGAATAGACCAACGTATCCATTTCTATAATTTGCAAATGTAGAAATCCTTTTAGTTCCCTCAATAGAACTATATGCCATTGAATATGGAATTACAAAAGAACCAGAATGACATCCAGAACTAAATGAAAATTCTGCGACTTCATGTATATGTGGCACGATCGGAACAATAGTATCATTAATTATAAAACAAATTAAGAGATTAACACTGACTCTAATATTTGAACTATTATCCTCAATATCTTCCGTATATATGTCAAATCCCACCGATGACCCTTGTCGACTTGAAATGTAATCAATGAAAGCTCCATCTTCATTTTGAGTTGAAGAGAGAATTTTTCCATCACAAGTGGATGTTGAATCAATAATTTTTGGATCATTGTTTACTATTTGAAATAAAATTCTGGGACTTCTGGGATTAAGATAATTAGTCGTGCTATTTGCAAGTATATACATGATTCCATATCCTGAGGGATCAGTTTCGTTTATTTGGCTTTTGTTTAAATAATTAAATTCATTATAGGTAAAATTCAAGGTTTTATTTATAGTCTGTTTAGAATTGTAATAGCTATAAGTATAAATACCCATATAACCTACTACAATAGAATCATTCTGACTCAAAGATACATTGAAAGTAATGGTATCATTTCTATTTAATATATTATTACTCGATGTAAAGTCAGAAATCATCGGTATGGACGATTGATCTAAATAGAGAAATTTTATCGATTTGGTATATGTTGTGGATCCAACTGTATAATTTACTTTAATGGTTAGAGCGTTATTATTTTGTACGAAGAAAACAGAAAATTCTTTTTAATCATAGCTATTATGAATGGTCGTTCGAATTATCGTGCTCATGGTCATGCTGGTGCCCTTTTTGTAAAATCTCATCTAATTTAGATCTATCTTCATCTGACATTTGGCTCATTGCTTCCATTTGTTGTTTAATAAGAGTTTTCATGAAATTATTAGATATAATTTGATTTAGAATGGGCAGTGCAATTCTCATCCTGGTTAATTCATAGAACATTAATTTAGCAACTTCTCTCATTTGTTTGAGATCCTCTTTTTTCATTCCTTCTTGTTCTAAACCTGGACAACTATCATCTACAATAGTAAAATTATTTCCATTGAATTCTAAAGGATATGTCCTGCAGCTTAAAGGACGATTCTCATAAATCAAGCATTTTTTTTCTTCCTTGTTATACATTGGACATTTTTGTTCTAATAATTTTTCTAGGGGTATTGTTGCAAAGGGATCTTTTTGTTTATCCTCTTGAGAATCACCCGATTGTTGAGAGAATATTGGTTTTAGAATTAGATCTAAAGAACCATCAGGCTTGACATACATTTCTAAATATGGAAGAAAATTAGCAATAATACCATTTTTAGCCCATAATTCTATATCCCATATTGTTATTGGAATTGGGCCTCTTTTTAAACAACATTCATCACATTGAGTGCATTTAAAGGTAAATTTCGCCTTAGATGTTGTTTCTTCGCTTTTTCCTTCATATATTTGTTCATTCTCTTTTTTTATATCATTTTTATTATCTTGGTTGTTTTCCGTCATGTATTTTCACTTAATTAAGATGAATTGATGCATTTTAATATGTTTTCATCTATTGAAATTCCTCTTTATAAAAAAATTTTTCTTTATCCCATGATCAGTTGTTTGAGACGTGTTTTAAAGGATTATTACTTGTTAATAGCTTGAAATTGAGAATTAATTTCCAATTGTTCGAGAACCATTTCAATCGTATCTTTCTGAAATTCGTTTTTTTCACCATAATCTTTTAGAAAGTGAATAACTTCTGTCTTAAAATTCAATGCCCCATAAGGAATTAAACTTGTTAGCGTTCTCCCAATGACGAAAGCACCTCCTTTTTCTATGAGAGATAAGTTCTCTTTGAACCAAGGCCATATTTCACTAAGAGCTCGAGGATTTTTCCCAATTCTAAAGAAAACAGCATGCCACGTTTGAGGAGGTATCTCTTTTAGAGTCATATCTAAAATTTCTCGAATGCATTTTTCATCATTAATACACCCTATCGCTTCATATATATATAATTTCTCAATTTGTGGTATATTTCCATCTCGAATCTTATTCAAGAAGACATTAATTGCATCTTGATATAAATTCGCACCGATTTTTAAAATGCTGGATAAAATGTCTGGATTAATTTTTTTCCCTTCGACATAATCTTTAAACTTTTTTACCCCAAATCGAGCAATATCTTCTGATCCTAAAAAAAATCCTGTCCATATCAATGAATTTCTGAGGATTGAAATAGGGATTGGTTCACTTACTTGAGGTTCAATATTGATTTTCTTCAATATATTTTCAATAATTTTCTTACTTATCTTCACAATTTTTTTTCTTTTCAAAGGAATAAGGAGATAGCAATATAGCAAATTGGAAAATAGATTTTCAAGAGGCAAGTAATCATCTTCATCAATATAATTATCAACGATAAACTCCAAGTATCTATCCAATTCAATTAATCCGCTCTTGGCAAGAGCAAATAAGTCATTTTCAATACCATATCTATCGATAGGAGGCAATTTTTTGTTTTTAATTAAGTTTCCTAATCGTAGTAACTCATCAAGCTCATATTTAATTCGATAAAATCCATTTTGCTTTGAATTTAATTTAAAAGTATATGTATCGGGAGGAAGCATAGATTCGTGCTGCCTTTTATCAAAAATTATCTCCTTAATTTCAGAATTTCCATCTAGCTTAAATAACTCAATAGAACAAGAGATCAACCATTTTAAATTTGACTCATGGGATATATACGTGAATCTGTTTTGAATGAGCTTGAGTTTATCTTTGTCCCTCTTTACATGAATAATGGGATATCCTGGCTGATGAATCCAGCTAGTAGCAAAATTCTTCACCTCTTTATGCGTAGATTCTTCAAATGCATCCCAATATTGTTCTGTATTGGCACATTCAAACTTGTACTTGTTTAAAAAATGTGTTATTGCTTTCCTAAAATCATTTTCCCCTAAATAATTGACTAACATCCTTAATATCGCAGCACCTTTATTATAAACGATTGCAACTTTCGCAGGTGTTATAAAGATCTCCTCTTCGCTTGGTAATTCCACAGGAAAGGTGTTTATCAATCCATCTCGATTTAAAGCACTGGAATAATAATGTAATATAAAATGATCCCATGAATGCCATTCAGGGTAATAATGGTCTGGTATCAAGTAGGTAAAAAATGATGCAAAAGATTCATTTAACCAAATATATTTCCAATCAATAGGGCTTACCAAGTCCCCAAACCAGAAATGAGACACTTCATGAGCAACAACGCTCGCCACGTGAAATTTATCAATTTGAGATGTTAAGTCGGGATAAACAAGTAATAAATTTTCCCGAAAGGAGATGGCCCCATAATTTTCCATTGCTCCAAAAGCAAAATCTGGTAATGCGATGAGGTCACATTTCGAAATTGGATACTTTATTGATGTAAAGTTATCACAAAAATCTAGTGATTTAATCGCCATTTCAATGCCTAAATCACCATAAGCTGATTTATTAGGCGTAGTAATTAGTCGCACTAAATGATTTGAAGTGTTATCCTCCTTGATTTCAAAATCTCCTACAGCAAAAAATAATAAATAAGTACTCATTCGTGGTGTGGGATTAAATATTATTTTTTTTTTTCCACCTTCCACTTGACATTCTTCTTTAATTGACGTGTTTGACACGCCAACAAAGTTTTTATCAATAATAAATTCAACATGAAAGATGGCTTTTTGAGAGGGATGATCAATACACGGAAATACCCGTCGTGCATAAATCTCTTCAAATTGGGAGGCTATGATGTAACGTGTGGTATTATCATGTTCATATTTACTTTTATAGAGACCTAATAAGTCATCATGAAATGTTCCCTCATAAATGATTTTTAAAGAAAAATAACGTGGATGAATTTTAGGAATAATGATTTTCAGTTCTGATTTTTCAACATCAACGTAAAAAGGATACTCGATATATGTATCTTCAATTTTAGCTAGACATTTTTCAATAGCTAAAGATTCACTATGAAGTATCACGAAATCGGTCTCTTTAGTAGATTCAAATAAAATCTCAGTATAACCTGAGAATCTTTCAGAATTTACATCCAGTTCTAAATGGATGTAATAATTTAGTGGATTATATTGATTAATTACATTCATTGATTTTTTTTTTATTTATTAATA
>DXJM01000458.1 GCA_019057355.1 Promethearchaeota archaeon
CTTTTTTCATTACTTCGGAAGTCTTGAAGGACGTTATCCCGCTATACTTAAAAAAATCGTGAAGTTTAGACCAATCACGGAAGGGACTGCTTCTTGTAGCATCTATGTTTTTTTCAATTTTTTTTAGTTTCAGGGTATTCTATTATAACACGTGTTCCTACATCTTTTCCAACGACTTAAACATTTTTTCGTGGACTTTAAGTAAATATTTTTTTAAAATCTGATATGGTTAATATTAAACCAATGAAGGCTCTATTGCATGGAGGGATACTATTAGGACTCGTGGGAATATCCTTATTATACCTCTTCAATTTTTCAATGATAATTGAAAGCTTTTATTATTACTATCCCGGTTCTATTGGTGTTGTGAACATCATCATAACTCGCATCCTTATCTTATCACTGATGACCCGAACATTGTTTCGCAAGTGGTTTAAAGCAGAAAAACAATTTTTCGATGACATTCCATTTCTTTTTGGATTATTTTTCTTAGGCTTAATCTTTGGGAAATTCTTGGATCTCTTTGTAAATTTTTCTTATTACAGCAATCCCATCCAATCTTTATTCATTTCAAAAATCAGGTTCATATTATTAGCGTTTTATTTGGTACCCATGTTATATCTCAGCATTGGAATGCTACTCTTCTACTTCTCCATAAATGAAAAACACGTAAAAGTGCAAAATGAAGCCTATCGGAATAAGGTTCGCATAAAAATCGTCGTTTTTATAATAGCTATTGAAATTTTCATCGGGATCATGGCGCCTAATTTAAAGACTATCGGCATTTTTTATCCTATCGTCCTCATTCCCTCTCTATTCATCATCCTATGGTTGTTTTGGTTTACTTATCGAAGAAAAAAGTTATCAGAAGTGAATTCACTTTTTCTTACAATTGGATTTGGAATGTTATTGCTGTCGCAAACTATTCGACCAATCTTACAAATAATTTTTGGAGAAAATCCTTCCATGATAATTCTTGCCGAATTTTTAGATTTAATCGTGTTTTCAATTATTTTTATGGGTTTTATAAAAAAATCCAATTATAACTGACAATTTAAAATTTCTAGCTATTTTAGATTTTATAATTACTTGGAATTATTGAATGAGAATCTTAATTTTTTGGTTTGTTTTGGATATTATAACTCCGATGATAGGTCCTAAAGAAATTTAGATCTTAAGAAAAAAATTTTGCATTTTTTATTTTTGATAACAATTTAAAGACTTTTACCACTAAATAGTGCGTGATCATAGAACGAACAAATGGTAATTTTTGTGATTTTGTGAGCTTTCCTCTGGAGAATGATGAAATATCAAGTCATTAACATATAATTAGCGAAAAATCCTTCTATTTAAGGTTTTCGATCATTGATCCTCAAAAAATGGAGCGACATAATTTGTATGCATAAAGTAGTTTGTTCAAATCCTCGTTTAACTAAAATGTTATAAACAAAAGGTTTAAATAGCACTTTTGAATTTTTTATTATAACGAATAAAAAAAGTTTTGTTGTAAAAACGAATCTTTTTGGATAACAAATAACCAAAGTGTTGTTGTAAACGCACATAGAAAAAAGTATTTAACATAACAAATACCTTTTTCAAACATTTTATTTGTTACCCACATAAAATGACAGGGTTAATGTAGGGGAAAAAAATGGTTGTAGAATTTGAAATGACATCTAATTTTTGTCCGGAGTGTGGAGGGACAACTATTTCTATTCAAGAGAGGGGTGAGACAGTATGCAGGCTTTGTGGCTTAGTTGTAGGAGAGAAAGGGCTAGATGTTTCTCATAGCGGCATTCGTGCCTATACCAAGCAGGAGAAGGACAGGAAAGAAAGAACGGGATGCCCTATTTCAATTTTAATGCCTGATATTGGTTTGAGTACGATAATTGATAGAACAAAAATCAAGAGTCCCGACTTGAGACGAGCGGCAAAATGGAACACGCATCTTACATGGGAGAAAAGAAACATGTTGATAGCTATTACCGAACTGAAACGTATCGGTGGCAACTTGAATTTTCCTGAGCGCGTGAAAAAAGCAGCCATCCGTCTTTATAAGGAAGTATTCAAGCGTAAATTATTACGAGGGCGTTCGATTAATGGAATGGTTGCTGCATGTTCTTATTTTGTATGTAAGGAAGAGAAAATACCAATAACTCTCCAAGAAATCTTGGATGAGGCTTCCATCAGCGCCAACATCGTCAAAAAATGCTATAAGATATTGGTGAGGGAACTCAACTTGAAGTCTCAACATATAGATCCGATTTCACTAATTCCCAGGTATTGTGCTGATTTGGGATTGGATATCGAAGTCGAGAAAGAAGCAATCAAGATCTTGAATAATTATATCGATAAATCCTCAATTTGCGGGAAGGATCCTAAAGGATTATGTGCGGGTGCCATTTATTTAGTGGCAAAACTCAAGAACAAAAAAATTAGCCAGAAGGATATTTCCCAGATAATTAGCGTCACGGAAGTGACCTTGCGTTCACGTTATAAAGATCTCTTGAGGAATATCAGCTTTACACTTTAAAAACGTTTTTTAAATTTATTTATTTTTATTTTTTTTTCCGATCAATATTTTATAAACCGAAAAATCCATTGGAAATGCTTCATTCCTAGACCTAGTTATTGC
>DXJM01000459.1 GCA_019057355.1 Promethearchaeota archaeon
ATCTATTTACATAAAATATTCCAGATAGTTCCAAATGAATTACTATAGAAAATGATAGGATGGAAAAATTTAATGAGTAATAACTATAATATTTATTATAACTATACTGCACAATACATGTGATTTCTTCATGTTATTAGAATTACAGGAATTATCAATTCCTACCTTGGATAATAAGAAAATAATCATAAATAAAACCAATTTTGGAGTAAAAGAGGGCTCAATACATGCAATTATAGGGCCTAATGGTTCTGGTAAATCAACATTAGCCTATACCATTATGGGGCTTCAGAATTATATTCCCTCCGAAGGAAAAATACTTTTTGATGGTAAAAATATCAGTAGCTTGAACATTACTGAGCGTGCTAAATTAGGGATTACGCTCGCATGGCAGGAGCCGGCTCGAATTGAAGGGTTATCCGTTAGGAAATATATTTCATTGGGAATTAAAGATAAAACAAATTTAGAAGAAAAAATAATTGAAGCACTGGAAATTGTAAACCTGCCCTCAGAGAGATATATTGACCGTTTTATTGATGAGACTCTTAGTGGGGGCGAAAGGAAGAGAATTGAATTTGCGGCAGTTGTGGCGATGAGACCACGATTAATAATATTAGATGAACCAGATAGCGGATTGGACGTGATCATAACAGAAGATTTTTTTAATATTTTTAATAAAATCAAGAAATTGGACATGACCATCTTGCTGATTACCCATAGAGAAGAAATTGGGATGGTTGCTGACTATGGCACTCTAATCTGGCATGGTGAAACCCTTGTTACAGATGAATTTCCTCTTGTAATGCTAAGATATTGTAAAAAAGCCGGTTTAAAGGAATTTTGCAAGAGAACACTCTACAGAAATGGAAAAGCCTGTTTTCCAGAAGATTATATTGATAGGATATTTTCAGGAGAAGAAAATTTATGACCAATAATGATTATCCAAAAGAAATTTTAGAAAGTTTAGAAGATTATAACATTGATATCCGCGACTTTTTACCAGGACATGGAACTGGGGCTAAATTACTTTTAGATTTTAATAAAATTAAGGGTATGGAGCAACATGAAGGAATAATCTTGAAAGGGAAAGAAATTCCTAACGGTATTATCGCAGATATTATCATAAAAAAAGGAACAAAAATCGAGGAGCCCGTTCATTTATGTTTTGGTGTTAATAAGGAAACAGGAGTTCAAGAAATCTTTCCACGCATAATAGCAGAAGATAATACGGAAGTCATCGTACAAGCACATTGCAGTTTTCCTAATGCAGACGGATTAATCCATAAGATGTTTGGGCATTTTTATATAGGAAAAAATTGCAATTTTACATATAGCGAAACTCATTATCATGGAGAAAAAAGTGGAGCATTAGTGGCACCCGTGGGATATATGTATATTGGAGAAAATAGCGTGTTCGAAAATAATTTCAATTTAACCAAGGGAACACCTGGTAAAGTTAAAATCATGTTAGATATTTATGCAATGGAAAATAGTCTCGTAAAATCAAACGTAAAAGCTTTTGGTAAAAATAAAAATGACTCGGTACGGATTCGGGATGCAATATATTTGGAAGGAGAAAATGCACGGAGCATTCTCAAAATGAAAGCTGCAGCACGTGATGGGGGTGAAGTTTTAATGTATGGCATTACAGAAGGTAATGCTCCCCATTGTAATGGACACGTGGAATGTAGTGAAATTGTACTTGGAAAGGGATCAATATGCAGGGCAAGACCATTTATCAGAGCTACTGACCCGACCTCTAGTGTTTCCCATGAAGCATCATTAGGTCGGTTTCCTCAAAAATGGTTGGACGAGATCATGGCGAAAGGCCTGACTGAAGAAGAAGCAACTGAGATTTTAATTGAAGCAATGTTAGGAGAAGAATGAGAAAAAAGGGATGGTGTAAAACGCGTGAAAGAAAATACGAAATATAATGATTATAGATTTGCAGGCAAGTTTGACATAAATGAAATACAACCTTGGTTTGATTTTGCTTCAAATAAACCATGGGATGAATCAGAAATCCCGTGGGTAGTAGAAAACAAGGTCAGAAGAGAAATCCTCATCAAACTTTCCGATGGCTCAAAAACTTTTGAAGAACTTTATAATTCTATAAATTTTTCACCTAAACCACTTTTAGTTCAAAAAAATGAATATCAATGTTCAATTAATTTTCAATGGACAAGAAAAACCATAGAAAATCATTTACTCAACCTCGAATGGAATGCTTTAATAAATCGTGTAGGAGATAAATATGAAATAACCTTCCCTATTTATAAAATAGAACAAATACAGAAAACAGAACAATTTACCAATAAGGTTGCAGAGAATTGGATTAACATTATCAAAGAAATGAAAAATGAAATTGAACATAATTCTGAATACATTAAAGATAAAATTACTTTTCAGGCAATGTTAATTGAAAAGACAGTTGAAAAACTTTATCAATTCTTAAAAAATGAAAAAATTCTTCCTGATGAGCCGAATATAAAAACGCTCTGGGCAGAACAATTGAGAAAAAGCAAATTTGAAGAATGGATAACTAGAATTTTTTAAATACCCCTAATGTTTTAAAAAAGCATAAATATCATTTTTTTTTTAATATGATAAAAGTGATTTAATCTACTAGTAGTGATTTGATTAACTTGAGAGAAATAAAAATTGCATTTACGGGGTTAGATAATGCTGGAAAAACAAGTTTTTTAATTGCTCTACGAAGAAAATTCAATTTTTATGAATTTGTAAAGGAGCTATTACCTACAAAATTGATAGAATTTAATTCATTTAACTTTTTAAACCTATTTGCCATAAATATATGGGACATGGGGGGTCAGGAAAAATATCGCCAGTTATATGTTAAAAATCTAATATATTTTGAAGCTACTGATTTTTTATATTATGTCATTGACATCCAAGATGAGAAGAAGTTTGAAGATACTCTTGAATACTTGAAGAAATTATTGATAATATATAACGATATGGGATATACTAATGAAGTAATCGTGTGCTTCAGCAAATTTGATCCAGATTTGAGGCAAAATGAAGAATACATAAATCGTAGAGAAAATTTGAAGAAAAACATAGAAGAAAAAAATGAAAAAATCAAGTTTAAGTTTTTTGATACCACTTATTATGACATTTCTTCATTATCGAAAGCTATTTCTTACTCTTTAAACAAACTGATAAATTTGGATAACATAAACATGCATATTAATAATCTTGGAAAGCTTTTGGAATCAAATTATATTATTTTATATGATGACACGGGATTGATAATTGCTGATTATTATTATAGAATAACAGATACAAGAGAATTTGAACAAAAAATTAGCACGAAAATTAGTGAGGATTTAAAATTCTTCCAAAGCTTGGTAGATTCTAAGTCTTCATTTTCGGAAAGAACCTCCTTTTTTAATGGTCAAAAAGAGTATGCTAAAAAATTTGAAATCCCAACAAAAAATGGTAAGACCGTCTTTTATTTGGGCTTAACTACTAATAAATTAGAACATTTTCAAATGAAAAAAGAATTTGATAAATTTCAAGAAGTATTAGAAAGAATTTTTAAATAACGACTTTTTTAATCTGAAATGAAAAAAGATTTTTTTACCCGAGCTATTATTGAAACGAGTTGATCAGTCAATTTTTGCAATATTGTTTTTTAAACGGGTGTTAGTAAAAACGATTAAATAATTAGAGGGAATCTAGGGCTTTTTGGACCATTTTTGCGTCTTCAACCAAACCTATTTGTTTATAAAGTGAAAGTGCATCGTTCAGTGTTTCTTTAGCACTTTCTTTATTATTCATTTTTTTATATATCATTCCAATCCACCAAAGCCTAAGCGCTTTATCGGTTAAGGCTCCTAATTTATCAGAAATGAGGAAACTTGCATTGAACACTTCAAGTGCAGTTTCAAAATTCCCTTTTTTATAATGAATATTCCCAATATTGCTCAATCTCGTGGCTTTACCCTGCAGGTCGCCTAATTGCTCGTCAATATTTAATGCCTCTTGATAATGATTTAATGCACCATCTAGATCACATTTATTATCCAATATAGAACCGATATTGTTCAATCTCGTGGCTTTGCCCTGCAGGTCGCCTAATTGCTCGTCAATTAATAGTGCTTCTCTGTACTGCTTTAATGCACCGTCAAGATCACCTTTTGCATTCAATAATAATCCGATATTATTTAGCCTCGTGGCTCTTCCCTTTATGTCGCCTATTTGGTCGTCAATTGCCAAAGCTTGCTCATAAAGCTTTAATGCATTGTCAAGATCACCTTTTGCATTCAATAATAATCCGATATTGTTTAGCTCCGTGGCAATTCCCTTTACATCATCTATTTGCTCGTCTATTGCTAATGCTTGCTCATAATACCTTAATGCCCCGTCTAGATCACCTTTTCCATACAATATAGTTCCGATGCTATCCAATCTCATGGCTTTGCCCTTAACATCACCTAATTGATCATCAATTGCAAGAGCATCCTGGTAATGATTCAGTGCATCATCTAATTCGCCTCTAATTTCAAAGATCTTACCTATACTATACAATATCATGGCTTTTCCCTTTAGATCGCCTAATTTCTCGTCAATTAACAGTGCTTGATTATAATAGTTTAATGCACTGTCTAAATTACCTTTAATATACAATATAATTCCTATATTAATCAATCTCATGGCCTTCCCCCGCAGTTCACTTAATTGTTCATCAATTGTCAGTGCTTCTTCAAAATTTTTTAATGCTTCATCCAATTCTCCTCTCATTTCTAAAATTTTACCAATATTATTTAATATCGGGGCTTTCCCTCCCGAGTCGCCTGATTTTTCGTAAATTACCAGAGCCTCCCTGTAGTGGTTCAATGCCCCGTCTAGGTCACCTTTCCCCTTCAATAAGAGACCAATATTGCTTAGAGAAATGGCTTTCCATATTTGATTCCCATTTTTTTCTGCATTTTCAAGAATCATTCTGGAGCATCTCATTGCATCGTCAATCATGTTGAACTCATTAAAAATTCTATAAGGAATGTAATAAGTTTCAAATTGATCGGGATGAGGGATGTTATTTCCAAACCAGGTCAATATATTCACTGAATAATTATCTGAATGTCGTTCATATATCGGATCGGTCAACCCTGCAAGCATTCTTGATGTATTTCCCTCCACCTTATAGATGCATTGTACATTATTCATGCGATAAATATTTTCAAGTATTCGATCGATTTTTTCCTTTTTTTCATTTTTTTTTAAAGGATCATCATTAATTTCAATTTCATAAACCTTTTCTCTTCCGTCATCGTCTTGAACGTGATTGATCCAAACAATACTCTCAATCTCTTTCAATACCATCAACGTGGGAATGATGTCAAAATCATCGCTACCCGAATATCCCATAACTACGAGAATGCGACCACGTGAAATGTTGTCAAAAAGCGGTCGCTTGAAGGGTTCTACTTGAAAAACGCTCTCACCTTCCTTTCCCGAACCAAAAGCTTGAATGGTGGCGATTAAGGAATCCCTCGTATCCTCACCCGTGATTATATTCTTGGTGGAACCATGAATTTTATAAAGCGTTTTTTTTCCTTGCATGAATAATGCAATAGGGTCATTATTGGTTTCAAAATCTGCTCTAGTGATATTTATGATGATCTCATCTTTAGGAATACCTGAATGAACGAGAGCATGCTCGATAAGGAAATCAAAGTTCGTGGTCATAACAAATTGTCCATTCTTGATCATGTTAGCAAGGAAAAAATGTTGCAGGTTCGGCTTGTCGCATTCTCCATAATAATCAATCATCTTTAGGTTATTATCTAACCTGTCTCTCACTATTTCAACAACCTGCTCGTATCGGAGTCCATCTATTTTAAGGAGCTTTTTTCGTTCTGATTCAACACATGTATAATTAATAAGTGCTTCAATTATAGCTCTACCCGCATGCAAGCAAGAAGGTGGATCTATGGAAGAACCTGCACCCACCAGGAAGGTCAATTTTGTCTGATTTGCTAGTAAATTATTAATCGTGAACATCGTAAGCATGATTAGATTTTTATTTATAGTGCATTAAAT
>DXJM01000460.1 GCA_019057355.1 Promethearchaeota archaeon
AAATAAAAGGTGGTTCAATTATTATCTAAACAGTCTTTTATAACTAAAAATTTTTTACAAGTATTGTATTTAAAATATTTAGAACTAAATCTGAGTGATTGAAAATTAAAGGAATTATTTTAGCTGGAGGAACCGGTTCAAGAATGGTACCTTTAACAAAGGTTACGAACAAACACTTGTTACCCGTGTATGATGAACCGATGATATATAAAGTAATAAAAACGCTTACATCATCAGGAATAAATGATATTACCATTGTTTTAGGTGGAGAGAGCGTTGGGGATTTCATAAGATTATTAGGGGATGGTAGTGAATTCAATGCTAATTTTAACTATGTATACCAGCAAAAAGCTGGAGGCATTGCTGAAGCTTTATATTTAACAAAAAAAATTGTTGAAGGCCATAAACTCGCGGTAATTTTAGGAGATAATATTTTTGAAAAATCTTTTAAAAATGAAGTCACTCAGTTTGAAAATGATGAAAAATATGATTGCTACTTATTTTTAAAACAAGTTGAAGATCCTCAAAGATTCGGTGTTGCTCAATTAAATGAGGACGAGTCCATAAAATCAATAGAAGAAAAACCTCAAAATCCAAAGAGCAATTATGCTGTAACGGGCTTATATTTTTACAATGAAAAGATTTTTGAAGTAATTGAACGCGTCATTAAAGAAATTGGATATTCTGATCGCGGAGAGCTTGAAATAACTGATGTAAATAATTATTACATTAATCTTGGAAAAATAAAAGCAATAAAAGTGCCAGGATTTTGGTCAGATGCGGGAAAATTTGAGACTTTATTGAAATCAAGTAATTTTATTAGATCACAAAATAATAAAAAAGAATAGAGTTAATTATGGATTTAATTGAAGGTGTGGTAATCAGAGAATTAAAACCCATTTTAGATGAACGTGGGTATTTACAAGAATGTTTTCGTTCAGATTGGCCAATGTTTGAAAAGTTTGGTCAAGCATACATAACCGTAGCGTTCCCAAATGTCGTTAAAGCATGGCATTATCATAAAATTCAAACAGATAATATGGTCTGTATAAAAGGTGATGCCAAATTGGTGCTCTGCGATGACCGAAAAAATTCTCCAACCTATAAAAAAATAAATGAAATCTTTTTTGGAGAGAAAAGCCCTTGTTTAGTCTCCATTCCAAATAATGTCTGGCATGGATTTAAGGCCATCGGTAATAAAATGATGATTGTATTAAATTGCCCTACAGAACTCTACAATTATGATGAACCTGATGAATATAGGTTACCATATGATACGGAAGAAATTGATTATAATTGGGAAATTAAAATGGGCTGAAATAATATAGAACTGTATGAAAATGGAAATAATATTAGTTACGGGCGGTATGGGATTCATTGGAAGCAATTTTATCCGATATATTGTTGAAAATGATAAAGATTTTCGAATTATCAATGTAGATAAGTTAACTTATGCAGGGAATCCCGAGAATTTAAAGGACATGATGAAAGGGGATCACTTACAATTCTATAAAGTGGATATATGCGATTATAATGCTATTTCTACTATCATTAAAAAAGAAAAAGTTGAGTATATAGTTAATTTTGCTGCAGAGTCACATGTTGATCGTTCAATTGAAAATCCAGATATTTTCATCCAGACTAACGTGATTGGAACCCAAACATTATTGAATGCTGCTAAAAAAAGTGAAATCAAAAAATTTCTTCAAATATCAACAGACGAAGTCTATGGCTCTTTAGGATTTGAAGATCCACCATTCACTGAAACAAGTAACTTAGCCCCAAATAGTCCTTATTCTGCAAGCAAGGCTGCAGCTGATCTCTTAGTCAGGTCATATTATAAAACATTCAATCTCCCCATCAATATTACCCGTTGTTCAAATAATTATGGTCCCTATCAGTTTCCTGAAAAATTAATTCCTTTAATGATCAATAACGCATTAAATGATAAGGAGCTCCCGGTCTATGGAAAAGGAATTAATATCCGGGATTGGATACACGTATATGACCATTCTTCAGCAATTTTAAAGGTGTTATTAGAAGGAAAAATCGGTGAAATATACAATATTGGCGGGAATTCTGAAAGTACAAATATTGATTTGGTGAAACGCTTGTTGAAAATATTGAAAAAACCTGAAAATTTGATTAAGTTTGTCAAAGATCGTCCCGGTCATGATTTACGCTATGCAATTGATTTTAATAAAATCAGAAATGAATTGAATTGGGAACCAAAAGTTAACCTAGAACAAGGATTAGAGGAAACCATAAACTGGTACAAAAATAACCAAGAATGGATGAATAACGTAATTGACAAGGAATATCTGACATATTATGAAAAACACTATAAAAACCGATAATTCATCCAAAAAAATCTTATTGATTGGTGCCAATGGCTTTTTAGGTACCAATATACTTCAAATAAGTACAAAATATGAAAAAAACTTTCAACATTTTAAATTTTTAGCTGGTGATATTGAAAATACGAATATTACCCCTGATGTTCCTTTTTACTATATTAATATTACGAAAAAAGAGAATATAATGAATATAATCTCAAAAATATCTCCTGAAATTGTTATTTTAACTAGTGCTATGACTAATGTTGACCAAAATGAAATAAATAAAGAACTATCTAAAAAAATAAATACTGAAGGTCCAAAAAATGTATTAAAAGCATGTAGTAAAATTAATGCAAAATTAGTATTCATTTCAACTGACTTCATATTCGATGGAATATCTAAAAATGGTAATTATAACGAAAATGATATTCCAAATCCTTTAAATCATTACGGAAAGACAAAATACGAGGCAGAAAAAACAATTATTAATTCTGAAATAGACTATCTTATTTGTCGAACTGCGGTTCTTTATGGATGGAATAAATATAAACTAGATTTTATTACATGGATTTTAAATAAATTACACAATAAAGAAAATATTTCAGTTGTCACTAGTCAAATAAATAATGCAACTTTTATTAAAAATCTCGCGGAAATATTATTAAAATTAATAGATAAAGATGCTCGGGGGATATATCACACTGCGGGGGATGGTGCTTTAAGTAGATACGAGATGGCTATTAAATGTGCGGAGATTTTTAATTATGATAAAAATTTAATTACTCCTGTTGAATATATCGAGCAAAAAGCGATTCGTCCGAAAAATGCAGGATTAGACATTAGTAAATTAAAGAGGTTAATCGGTTCGGAACTCAAGGTATTAAACTTAGCTGATGGATTAGAATACATGAAAAGAACTAGTGATGGGTGATTTTTTTTTAAAATCAATAATCAATCAATAGAAAATAAGAATGAATAAGTTTAGTTTTTCTCAATTTTACCCTAAGAATGAAACAAATAGGCAATTTTGCGGTGTAATTATTTATATATTT
>DXJM01000461.1 GCA_019057355.1 Promethearchaeota archaeon
AAAATAAAGAATGAATGAAAAAATTAAACATTGTTTTATAAAAAAATATATTATCTTTAGAAAACGGTCATGTGGTTGGATAAGACTCTAAATATCTTTGCTCCTTTGGTGCTTCTGGTGGTCTTTCTGAACTTGGAGCATGAGAAACCATCCCTTTTTTTGGAATTTCTGGTCCTTTTTGCTTTTTTTTAAGTTTTACCACGTTTTCATCAAATACTGTATAATATTCGGGTCGAGGATTGATTAATCCCCCAACTAATGTGAATAATACTAATATTGGTAAGGCAAAAGAGTGAATTGTTATTTGGATGAGAATACTCAAGAAAATTTCAGGACCACTAATTAAACCAGGATAAAGATAACTAGATTCAGATATTAGCGTATCTACCAACATCTCAGGATAACTTGCGCTATATATTGAAACCGACACTGAATACATGATGATAGCTATCCCTATTACTATTCCGTCAATTATCAAGCTCTTTAAAATATCCCTGGAAAGAAGTCCGATAAATAATCCTGTTACTCCCCATATGATGAATACATACCAATAACCCTTTCCAAGTAAAACGATGTCAGATACCATGTTAAATGAATTAAATAATACCATCGAATAAAAGAGACCAACATCACCATGCGCCAGGTTCCATAGAGAACCCATGGTATCCAATGCATACATAAATAAGATTGTTAATATGGAGGGCAATGTCATTCCTACCACACCTGCTGTAATAAATTTAGCCTTTCTTGAAAAAATTGCGTCAGTTTTAGCTTCTTTTACCGTTTTTCTAAGTTTCTTCGTTTCTTTAGGCTCTTTTTTACTCTCAACCACGACATCAGATAATTTTAAGATGCTTGCGAACTTGAGTAGGTTAGCAAGACCTTTTACTTTCATTTTTCGAGTCATGATGAGCTTTGCTTGCCCAACAAGTCCAAGTTCCCCCATCGCAATTTTTAAAAAGATCGGGGTAGAGGTTTCGAGCATTGCATTCCAATTCAATACATCCTTACTTAGCTTTTCTTTTTGTTCATTTTTTATATCTTCTACTTCAAATCTTCCATGACTCAGGTTGACGATTGCAGCGTATTTAGAATCAATTGGATTCAGAAGGACTCGCAATTCCAAATCTGAATACTTTTCGATAAATATTTCTTTATTTTCTATGGGTTTTAGTTGTTTTACAATGACTCCTGCTATTCCATGAAGTCTTTTTTCTCGCTTTTGTGCTTGTTCTTGCATCAATAACACTTTTTATTTATATTCTTAAATGATAAAACATCATCTTTTTATTTCAATATTTAGACATGAGTCTTTAAAAAGGTATCTTTTTCATTTTGGTAAAGCATAGGAAGAAGGAGAAAACTAAGAAGTTGATTATTATAATATTAGACATGACTGTTATTAGTATTAAAAATAAAAAAATAAAAAAAAACAATTAAAAATAACTAAAGTTAATTCAAATCATGCTTGTTCTTCTAGATATCTTTTTTCTCGCGGTGGTGATACCGGCGCTATTGCCCCTATTGATCCCACTTGCTTGCTCGGAACGCTTGAACCCTTGTATTTTTTCTTAAGTATTTTATCTGGTCTTGCATCAAATACCGTATAATATTCCGGTTTAGGATTCACAATGCCACCTACAAGCGTGAATAAAACCATCATGGGCAATGCAAATGATTGGATTGTTATTTGAATGAGAATACTCAAGAAAATTTCAGAACCCCCGATTAATCCGGGATAAAGATAACTAGATTCAGATATTAGCGTATCTACAAGCATCTCAGGAAACCTTGCACTATATAGTGATATAAAAATAGAATATAATATAACATTTACGCCAATAGCAATTCCATCAATAATCAAGCTCTTGAGAATATCCCTGGAAAGAAGTCCAACAAATAATCCTGTCACTGCCCAGATTATAAAAACATACCAATATCCTTTTCCCAATAAAATTATATCTGAAACTATGTTAAATGAATTATACAATACCATTGAATAAAACAGACCAATATCGCCCCTTGATAGTGTCCATAAATCATTCAACGTTCCTAATGCCCACATGAATAATAAAGTCAATATAAAAGGCATTATAACCCCAATGATACCCGCCGCAACTAATTTAGATCTTCTTGAAAAAAGATTCGAACTTTTTTGTCTTGCTTTTTTCTTCACTTCTTTTGATGGTTCTTTCGCTGATTGGTCTTTTACATTAGCAATCTTAAGGACGTTATAGAATGAAAGCATTTTAAATAGACCCTTGATCTTCACTTTTCTGGTCATGATTTGTTTCACAAGACCTAAAATTCCTGTCTCTCCAGTTGCAATTTTTAATAACGATGCAACATCTGTTTCGAGCTTTGCGTTCCATTTTAAGGTAGTTTTTGCAATATTTTCTTCAGGAACATTTTTTACCGCCTCAACATCAATTTTTCCCTCATTAAATTTTACAAGGGCTGCATATCTCGTATCAGTAGCATTTATTAATGCCTTCATTTTAAGCTTAGAAAACTTGGAAAGAAATACGTCATCATTCTCTAAAGGTTTCATCATCTTTGCGATGATCCCCGCAATACCCTTTATTCTCTTTTCTTTTTTCTGTTCTGTCATGACATCTACCTGATAAAAAAAAAAATTGTAGAAGTTTTTATATTCAATATTTAGAGTTTTAGATTTATAAAGATATCCCTATTATTTGAATTAATAACCAATTTGGAAACATTTAAATTCGATAAAATAAAAAAAAGGAAAATTATGCATTAGAAATCATTTTAAACTATTGGAAGTAAGCTCTTGTTTGGCTCCTCCTAAAATACCAGATCATGGGAATGCCTACTATGAGCCCGACAATAGTTAGGAGTATCAGAATCCCGTCTAAGACTGATAAGAGCCTTCCCATTTCCTTCATGAAAAAAAGGAGAACAGCCGTTAAAAGGAATACAAGTCCTAAAAGTAAAAATAATGCTCCATAAACGACAAACATTACTGGTGTGAGAAGAAGAAATACAATTTTATCAATATTAAGCCCTGCATATGGTTCTAATAAATGTTCGAGAGGTATTCTAAGAGTTGCATCAAAAACGTTATAAGCGATTCCCGAGAAACATGCTGCACAAGCAATAAATAAAACAATCGCAGTCACTATCTCAATGAGTACCCAAATAGTTATTCCTTTTGGTCGATCTACCAATTCATTCACCATTACTACAGTTTTTTCTAGTTTTTTTATACACGTGTTGGTATATTAACTCAATAATTCGTTTTTAATCCTTATAAAGATTCCCCTTTTCATGATAATGTGAAGGTTATTCCTTATTAAGTAAGAGCCAAAATTATATAAATTACCAGCGTAATGTATTTACTATTCTATAATCGGTCCCTAGAATATATTTTATTATAGTCACATAAAAAAAGAGGAAAGGTGCTTCAATTTTTTCTTTCTATTTAAATCTTATGGTTTTTATTGGATTTAGAAGTGATTTTGTGGGATAGGTTTATATATCCAGCTGTTGAAATATTTAAATAGCTTAATTTTCACTCGTTTAGAGTGGGATGTAGAATCTTATAACAAAAACAAAAAAGTTGAAAAAAATGCATGGAAAAAACAAATCTATTTTTTTCTTTTGTACAATAATTGCGATATTAGTGCTTTCAATTTCATTAATGGGCGCAAATATGAACCTATCAAGGATTACTATAATTGCTGAACCTGTCATCGACATTGAACCTAAATCCGCGGCCGCATCTATAGATAGAATCGAATTTGTTCAATCAGGAGGGCATAAATTTGATTATGACATGGCTAACTCATCCAAAAATTATTTCAAAACAGGCGAAGGCGCTTTTACCTTGAAATTTTTTCTGAGCGCACAAATTCCTAATAATCAAAGGTTAAGCATATCTTTAAAATCGTTTGACCCTACGTATTATTCTCCCTTAATTCTTGATTTAGCCATGATGGATCAGTTACCATGGTATTTGGAACTAATTTTACAGGGTGCAGGAGTAATGGGATTAGATGCATTAAGTATATTGCTTAGTCCAACATCAACAAACGAAATATCAACTACTATTGGGAGAACTGCTTTTTACATGGATGGTGAAAAGTATGTCTATGAATGGTCACCCGCAACGACTTTAGAATATTTATACTCTCCGAGCATGTTTTTGGGAGGATTAGATGTTTCTTTCTTATTGCCATTATTGCCACTTTTAATGCCTGAATTCCAGCTCACTCAATCAGAATACATCCAAGATATTAAATATGGTGTAACTAACATTTTTACTATTTCCTGCCAAAGTTATTCCTGGTTTTCTTGGAGCACGTTATCTAATGGGCTTATTATTGGCGGACAATCTTATACCTCACTAGATTTAGGGATACTCAATAAAGATCTTACAGCTCCGACATATACAAGTCCAGAAATAACGCAGGAAAGTGCCGTAAATGATTGGGAGATTAAAATAAAAATTGATGATGAATTCGAAGGATCGGGTACAAACTATGAAAACGTGTATATTGAATATTCCGTTAACGGAGGGTCATGGAACCTAATAAATGACCCGATGTTATTAGGTGATGATGGATATCTTTATGGAACGCTTCCAACTCAACTTGCAGGTTCTGAAATTCGATTTAGAATACTCTATGAAGATAGAGCGGGCAATACGGCAGTCACGGAGACCTTCACATTTTATGCAAATCCTCTTGAAATACAGCCAATTGCATATCTTCTAATTGGAATTGCCGTGGCAACAGTCGCGACGATCGCCGCTACGAGAATATACAGGAATAGACATCAACCTCGGATAATTACCCTTCCGACCAAGAAAAAAGTTGATAAATATTATAAAAAAGTAAATAAAGAAGGAGGGAACGTGTAAAATGGGTAGATATTCAAGTTGGTGGTCCCGATTATTAATTATCGGAATAATAGTTGCGGTTATTACACCTGTAGGAATTTATGCTGTTCCTAAATTAGAGCCATATCTTAATTTATTACCATTTTATGAGGATCCTTCTAATACAGAAGTCCGGAACATGGTTTTTATTAGCAGCGATGCTGATACTAATGGAAAATGGACTTGGTGTGTCAATCGGTTAGATATCGCATTCATGAATCCACTTGATAAACATTTACAAATACCTAAATCGGATGTGTCTGTGAAGTATTTTGGTGGAATCTTAGGGAATGGGTATATTGGCGAGGAATATTCAATTGGACCTTATGAAACAACAATAGTCTCCATGTACCTGAAAACATATAATGTTGGCAAGCAAGGAGAACTCTTTTCAAAGTTTTTAAAGGCACTCTTTTGGGGTCAAGAACTTACTTTGAATGTGGATATTAATGCATATATTCTCATTGACGGCGTCTTGGGTGAACCGTTACTTGGTTTGAAATTTCCCATGACCATTAAAAACCCGTTACCTTTTGGATTGACTGGTTGGGCTCCCTTAATATATAATATTATATCAGGAGCTCCTTCTCATAATACTCCTGTCACGATTACGGTGAAGGCAAGCGATCCTGGAACGGGAATATCTAATCGCGCATATATCTATTATAAATTTGGGGAAGATGAAACGTGGGATAAATCAGATCCAGATGGACGGATTCAACTCCAAGGACCTGCGTGGGCCACCACCTTTAAAGGATTAAAAATAGGGGGTGAATTTCCAATTGCTTCTTCTTATTGGGATGCGCCTGTCTTATTTACCGGAAACATTCCAGGACAGCCTGCTGAAACCGAGGTTGCGTATTACATTTATCTCGAGGATTATGCAGGTAACTGGGAACATGTAAAACAAGCAAATTATGTCGAATCGGAAGTGTTAAGTTATACCGTAGGAAAGGATTCTAATAATAAGACTTATGAAGTAACATGGGAAGATCCGTTTATCATACGGTATCTTGAATATTTGGACAACCATGGAACTCACATACAGAACTTTCTGTATACCCTTGGCATTACCCTGCTCCAATTTACTCCTTTATTAGCGGAATTCTCACAAGTATTGTATGCTTTAGATGTAGATATGGGATATTTTTTGGCGTTATTAATGGGGGATTTTATTAAGGGGTTAAGGTTCATGGCAGATTCTGGCGTGCCTCCCGGGAAACTCATGAACATACTTGGATTGCAGTTTGGATTCAATTTTAACGATATGGTCGAATATATCCTCCCTCGTATATGGTTTCCTTTTGAGGGGGATGATAATGTAAATCAGCTAGCAGATGATGTTTTTATCATGGTAGGATCACAAAAAGAGGCTCTTGAAGCAAAGTTCGATGCCACAGGCATAAATGCCGCAGCTTTCCAGCAATATATAAGCCCAACTGGTCTTTTTGGAAGTGGAAATGAAGAATTCAGGAATTTTTATGCAATTGAAATAGAATTATTTGGCGTGACAATTCGAGTGCAGGGAGCCATAATCACGGATTGGACCTATAATACTGGCCGGACACCGTATCAGAACTGGTTAGATCTGATCCGAACAGATGATGGAACTAATGGGCATTGGGCAGCGGCTAACTTGTTATTGAAGTCAAGTTATGCGACTAATCCTCCCAGAACATCACAAGCATTGTTTGCAGAGCTGTTAAATACAAAACTAAAAGAAATTCCGGAAGCATTTCCTGCAAATGATCTTTATCCCTATACGCATCAATTAGTGTCATTGGTGATGCTATTGGCCCTAGGAGTGGTATCGTACTTGGTGCTAAAAAGAGAGATTTTAATTCATAGAAAAGTAGAACGGGGTATTGCAAAAAAGAAAAAAATGGAACAAAAAACAGTGTTTGATAAAGACGCTAAAAATAAAGCACAATCCAAATACCTTTAATTTTTTTTTATTTTTTCTTATCTATTATGTTTTATTTCATAAAAAAAAAAAGATTTAATAAGGTACTTAACTAAATAT
>DXJM01000043.1 GCA_019057355.1 Promethearchaeota archaeon
AGTCCTCTTGTATTTCTAGTATTTCTTCTTTCCTCTCACTTTTTATTTCTTTGTTATTTCCTTCTTGTTTTTCATTTTTACGTTCACTTGATGACTCTTGTTCTTTTAATAGTTTATCTATGTTTTTCATTTGAGTTTTATGTTGCTCAAGTAAATCATCCAGTTCTTGTTGATTTAATATTGAATTTACTCGTTGTTCGTTTGTATCATTATCCTTGAACTTAACTCCGATATTTTTAGTAATATTTTTAACTCTTTGTTCATATCTTTCTTTTTCATTGTTGTCCATGACCTTCCTCTATTAAATATTATTTTTGCACTATAATAAACTGTACGATTTGTAGTGCTGAATGAATTTTTAGAAAGTTCCAATTTAGTAATTTAGTATTTATACTATTATTAACAATTATTTAAACATTAAATAACAATTAATACATCAAATTAACTTTTATTGATTCACTTTAAATTTAACCATGAAGGTAATTGGATTTTGTGGTCTTCCAGGCTCTGGAAAATCTACAGCACTTGAATCTATAGAGGAACTTGGTATTACTGTCACTATGGGTGATGTAATAAGAAAAGAAGCAGAAAAAAGAAATGTTACCTTATCCAGTCAAAATTTAGGAGAAATTGCTAAAGATTTAAGAGAAAAAGGCGGTCAAGCAATAATTGCAGAGAAATGTGTAGAATATATAAAAAAGACTGGTTATGACGTGATTTTTATCGATGGATTACGATCTATTTTTGAAGTTGAAAAATTTAAAAGGTTTTGGAGATTTCCCGTTGTTGCAATTAACACCCCCGAGGAAATAAGATATAAATTCCTTTTCAATCGTGGAAGAGATGATGATCCAAGAGATATAAGTGAATTAAAACAGAGAGATGAACGAGAAAGTAAATTTGGAATAATAAATGTTATCAAGAACGCTGAATACACGATACAAAATAACTCAACTAAGGAAGAATTAAAAATAAAAACAAGAAAAGTGGTATTAGAAATAATTGAAAATTATTAATTATTTTAAAAAAAGGTCATTTCAAGTAATCTGCAATAGGTTTAGCGAGAGAAACCTTGCTGACTTCATTATCAATAGAATCTGTTCCAATTATGTCGTCCGCGCCTGCCTCTAATATTCGATATCTTGCTTGTTCTAACAATAATGCATGGGTTGCGACCGCATAAATTCTATTTGCTCCACTTTCCTTGGATAATTTAATAGCTGTTGCCATTGTACCGCCTGTTGCAATTATGTCATCGGCAATTATGACATCCTTATTTTTAAGTTTTAATTGACCTTGCATGACAATATCTCCCGTTTTCACGTCTCTTTTTTTTTCAAAGTACTCAACTTGAACATCTTCACCAAAATGTTTTGCGAATGCTTTCGATCGTTCCACGGCTCCTTTATCAGGTGATACTACAACGATATCTCGAGCTCCCAATGATTTTATATGATCAGCCAAAAGTTTCATTGAATCAATACTTACTACCTTGTTAAGTATCAACTCTTTCAATACTGAAGGGGCATGCACGTCTACCACGTATATTTCATCAATTCGGAGTGAATTTATCATGCGTAATATTACATTAGCAAATTGACTTTCTCCAGGTCTAAAAATTTTGTCTTGCCGGGCATATGCTAAATATGGGATCACCGCAATAATTTTTTTTGCTCCCATTCTTTTAACTGCATCGACCATCATGAAAAGTTCAAAAATGCGGGAATTTTGATTTCCGTTTGAACTTGGTCCGGTTGATTGCACGATGATAACTTCTTTCCCTTCAATCAATGTCTCGTCATCGATATTTAGTCTTAGATAATTTTCTCCATCGGGAAAAGTCTTTGTTTCCGTGTTAATACATGGGATTCCTAGTTCTTTCCCTATTTTTACTCCAAGAATTTGGGATGCAGGTCCAACTATTAGTATTTTCTCCATTTAATGATCACTTAATGATTTTCAATATATGGTGTATTATTCCTTTTCTTAAAATCTTTTTAGGATTTTTAGGCACCTCCTAGATAGATCAGCTTCGTTATTTTCAAACGAGTGTTTCCCTACAGTGTACATGATCGTGTTTTCATCAATCAATCCAAGGTGCTCTTTAATTTGGATGATGGTATTAAACGGAATGATGTCATCATCACGACAATGGGCTATTAATATTCGAGAATTATGTAAAGAAGTTGACTTTAAAAACTATTTAGCACTGATTTCTTTAATAACTTTCTCAGAAAACTCAATACGAGAATAAGAAAGATAATCATGACGACTGCATAAAGAAATTAAGATTCTTACCCTTTTAAGGATAAATAACTGAGTTAGAATGATTGCCCCACCAAGTGAGCATCCAAAAAGCACGTTTTGTTCAAGGAGCAATCTATCTTTTGATGTTTTTCTATTCAAGAGATCGCGTGATGAATATCGATAAAATTTTTTAAAATATTTTATATAGTATTTTCTACAATTTCTGATCTTTTCATTATCCACGATGATCGTAGGCTAATACGTAATATTCGTCAAGAGCAAATATTTCTGAGAAGTATTGAACAAAAGAACTATTACGATTATTTCCTAAGCCTGAAATGTTAATGATAAATGGAGCTCTTTCAGGAGTTTTTAACTTAAAATAAATTGAACCTTTAAGAGATATGTTATCATTAATCATGGGGATCTCACTATCTTTAATAAAGATAGATATCACCCTTGAAAACATTTTTTATTCTTAGATATTAGAGATTTTAATATCATTAAGGCTAATTTAATGCAATATTTTTCTTGTTCTGGTAGTCCACTAAAACATTGGTCACTATCTTCTGGTTTTAAATTTTCAGCGAATTTTACAGGTTTATCCTTTAATAATATCTTTAACGGACTTCCTATAGCAACCATGCATCCACAACCATCTGTTAAATAACAAGTCTCTTCCATAAATCCTGTTATATTGACTCTTAAGAATAATTGGAGCATTTCACAATGTTTTCCCCGACATTCTTGAAAATAATTATACTTATCTTCCGAAAGTTTACCCTAATTTTGAGGATTTTGGAATAAATCTACTATATATAAATTATGTTCTCTACTATCTCTTTTAATTCTCTTTTTTTCCAGCTTGTTAACGAATTTATCGAATTGATCATCTGTCATGATAAATCTTATCATATAAATAAGATCTTCAAGCACTTGTTTAATCAATAATAAAACAGACGTCTGCTCTATCATGATATTAAATGAATGTCATAGTTCATTTAATTTTTCTTCAAGCAAGTTTACTATAGATTTAAAATCTTTTATTACAGGAGTTATCGTTCTGCCTAATTCGGGTTTTATCCCAATTGCCTTCTCGAGATATTCCAGTGCCGTATTATACTTCTTTTTAATGAAATTAACCTTCCCTAATAAAAACCAAGCATCAGCAAGGTCTGGATCGATTTCGACAGCTTTATTAAACGCATGTAATGCTTGTTCATGTTCACGTTTAATTTTATATACTTTTCCTAAATGATACCATGCTCTCGCATGGTTTGGATCAACTTCAATGGCCCTTTTATATGAATCTATTGCTTTATCATTTTCTCCATTTTGTGCATATACTAGTCCTAACTCATTAAATGCATTTGAATGAAAAGGGTCCAAACCAAAAGTCTTCTGATAAAATTCAATTGCTTTTTCCATATTATTCATTTGTCTATACATGTTACCAAGATTATAATAAGATTCTACATGACTTTCATCAAGTTCAATAGCCTTGTTACAAAGTTCAAGCACGTTTTGATATTCTTCATTGATGATTTCTTGTCTTGCTTTGTTGTTTAGTTCAATATTATAATTATCGATTATTCGTGCAATCTCTTTTTCTTTTATCTTACTAAAATGTATAAACTCTGTGATGGAAATGCACTTTTCAAAATTTTCAAAGGCACTATCATACTTATTTTGCTCTGCTAATTGGTTTGCTTGTTCTATAAGAAGACTTATGCGTTCTACGTGAATATTATCTATCTCATTTCTTAATTCATCCAATTTTTGCGCTTTTTTATCAGGATCCATTATGCTACTTGATGCCTCAATTAGTTTGTTTAACCTATTTATCTCATCTTCTAGTTTTTTTTCCTCTTCTGAAAGCTCTCCTTTCTTAACAATCTGTTTTAACTCTACCTGATAAATGGCATTTTTAATTTTATTCACTTCACTATCCATCTCTTCAGAGAGATACATTTTGTTAGTCACTTTGAGTGCATCGTTAAAAACTTGTAACGCTCCATCTAAATTATCTTCCTCGACAAGTTTAGCACCTTTATCGAATCCATCTTCGGCCTCTGCCAAATACACTCGATTAATTATACGTTTTATCGAAGCCAGTTCTTCATTTTCTTCTTCTTTAAATTGTAAATTTTTAGCAAGACTTACAGCAGAATATAATTCTCTAATCGCATCATCAAATTTCTTTTGTTTAATCAATTGAATGCCCACATCTTTCCTGGGTTTAATTGCTTTTAAGCACGTTTCATTGATGAAATTGGTGATACTTTTCACCTGGTTAGATTTTTCCTTGGACTCTGCCATTTTTTGCGTGATTTCCAATGCTCGCTGTAAATTTTCAATTGCTTTATTAACATTTAATATTGATTCTTGATAATTTTCTTTATTAATTATTTGAGTGGTAGCCTCAATATATGATTTTATTTTTTCAAGGTAAATGGGATTGATCAATTCTGCAATTTTATCTCTTTCCTTTTGTTTTAATTCTGATTGATACATCCTTTCAATAATCCTCAAGGATTTATTTAGTTCATTTTCCGCCTCCCCTAACTTTCCATCCTTCAATAATTCCTTCCCTTTTTTAACTACTAAATCATTCTCCCTTGAAAGGGCTCCATTTATTTTTTTTTCAATGGTTTCTTTTTCTTGATTTTTTTGAACTCCATCATTCATTAAACTAACAATATCAAGTGCTTTCATGTAAATATTAATGGATTCCTCAAGTTGTCCTTTATTACATGCCTCATCGCCTTCGGTAATTATTAAATGAATTTTCCCAGAATATGCCCTTGTTAAATTAATGTTGAGCATTCTGCATAACTCATCTTCGAGATTCACTATATTAATTGTACTATCAATTGTTTCCTTAAGATGTTTGATTGCCTCATCAAATTGACCACTAAGACAAAGAGTGTTGCTTTTTTCAATCTCGAATAACACCTGTATTCTTTTTTTTGCGATTTCTATATTTTTTGTTTCAATCTCTCTTTGATGAGGCTCTGAAATATTGTATGTCAAGTTAATAGCTTTATGAAATTCATCAAAAGCAGCCTCAAATTCCTTTTTTTTCCCAAATCATTAGCCTGATTTATGGTTTCTTCTATCTGATCCACATAAATCTTTCCTATTTTTGATTTTACTTTATCAAGTTCGATTTGTTTTTCTTCATTATCTTTGACCTTAGTCCTAATGAGCGAAAGTCCTTCTCTTAAGGTTTTTATAGCATCACTATATTTTTTTTTATTAAGAAAATGCTCGCTCTCCTTAATTATGGTTTCTAATTTTTTCTCAATTCCTAATTTTTTTGCCATTGGTCCTAACCTCAATAAGTATTTGGAGTAAAAAACATAAAAATTTATGTTTTAGATAATTTTTCCAAGGCCGTGTCAACCATGTTTAGTTTAGTGGAATACTTTTCCATTAACTCTGAAAACTTTTCTATATCGATCTCATTATTTTCTTTTAGAACTTTCAATTCATTGATTGTTCTTATTATCCCAGCTTTTTGGTCCAATAATTTCTCTTTTTTACTATAGGGGATCTTTATTTCTAATTTCTTTTTTTGAAAAGCTGTAAAACGCTTTTGATTTAAATCTCTAGGAACGAATTTAGTTAGATAAATAATAGATTTTGGAACAAAAGGAGCCAGGTTTTCTGGAATGATGATTATTGGCTCGGGGTCTTGAATCCTTTTGATTTCCTCGTATTCTAAACCTTCCACGTTGTTTTTCTTAATGAGATCGTTAACAACGATTAGGTTATTCTCCAAGCTCTCATATTCATCTCCCGCATGTTCTTTTATATCTTGGAGCATGTCTTCCCAGATATCTTTAGACTTTTGGTAGTAAAAATTCGCTTTTTGTAATAGTTTGGTAATCTTTGCTTGATTGATTCCCGTTAGCGAAGATTCTAATGAAGCTTGAGCTTTTAAATTGCATGCTTTACCCATATCATAATGAAATTGCGCTCTTATTTGCTGTTTTTTCTTATCTTCATGTTTTTTCAAGTAAAATAACCTTTTAGATAAGGCACTCAATCCAGAATACAATTTTGATGCAAAATAGGTGTTGTTTTTATTCTCTTCTCTTAATGCAGCTATACCTTGAGCTAAAATACGTGCTTCTTCAGAATGTAATTCAAGATTCTCGGAATTTAGGGTTTCCCCTTTTCTTTCTTGGTTAACCGCCGCCGTGCTAAAATAAGCTGCAGTTTTGTAATACTTGCTGCAATTAGTCATTGCAATTATTGCATTTTCCCACTCTTCTTTTTCTTCAAAGATTTCAGAAAGGCGAGAATATGCTCTAGCCATCACACAAACTACTCTTGCACATTCAAACATGATATCATTTATTTCAATGTCTTCAAATTTTCGCGTGATATCGAGGTCTTTTATTATTTGTCGATGATCTTGATCTTTGTAGTTAATATTTAGAGTCATTGTATATTCTAAAATGAGATTCAAATCATCTAAAGTGAAACTTTCATTGGTTTTATCTAATTTTTCTTCTAATTGCTTGGTTTTAAAATGTAAAAAACGTATTCTTTGGGTTGTTGACTCTTCAAAAAACATAATAGTCATTTTTTTTCTAAGATTCTAGTTAAAGA
>DXJM01000462.1 GCA_019057355.1 Promethearchaeota archaeon
ATATTGATATAGTAGAAAGACTAGTTAAAAATATATTTTTAAAAAAAAAAAAAGAAACTAAGCAATTTTTTAAAGAAATTAAGTCTCTATTCTTATCTGCTATGAAAAATGCTAATCTAAATTCCTTTAAAAGGTCTCTATTTTGGTCATACGTAATTCACGTCATATCTAAAGGTATAAAAAAAAAAAGGACACTTATTGATATAGAAAATACATTACGTGCGTTTATTAGGAAGCGTACTAATAGTGAAGTAGATAAAAAAAAAATTGCACTCCAACGAGCCCAATTAAACTATGTAAATCTTAAAAAGTATATCACGGGGGATAAAATACTTGATCTCGGAGCTGGTGAAGGGCTTTTAGCACAGCAAATAAATAATCTTCTCGGTAAAGAAATAATTTTAGTTGATGTAATGGATTATAATAAATCAGATTTACCCCTCATCTTATACAATCCAGAAGGGAAATTACCATTAGAAAATGATCAAGTAGATACAACTATTCTCTATACCGTGTTGCATCATTCAAGTGATCCGAAGCACCTATTAGAGGAAGCAGCAAGAGTGACTAAAAAAAGGCTGATAATTAAAGAAGCTTATATCGAAAATGATCTTTTTCAAATTACAAATAGCTTTTTTGATTGGTTCTACAATCGAGTTGTCGGAGACGAAGATATCAACATTCCTCTCAATTTTCTAAAATTAGAGGAATGGGAAAAACTCCTAAATTCATATGGATTTAAAGTCGTTGAGACAAAGTATGTTGGAATTGATGAACCCATAGTCCCAGAACATCATGTTTTTATAATCGCTGAAAAAGCGAATTAATCAAATAGATTAAAATTCGATGAATTTTATTTATAATATTCTTTAATCATCATTTTATTGAAGATATCGAGAATCATATTCTTTTGGTTTCTCAAACTCATCAACTTTAACAATTTTTAAATCTACTTTGTCTAAAAAACATGTTTGTTGAGCATCATTTTCATGTAGTTTTATTATTACATTAGATGGCAAGCTTCCAACTTCAGAAATGTTATTTTTATGAATTCTTACTTCTTTTAAGTTAGATAATTCTTCTAAATTATCCAATTCCGAAATAAAATTATTTCCTAAGTCTAATAATTCCAAGTTTTTTAAATTATCGATATTTTTAATAACCCTTATTTGATTTTTCTCAAGATTCAAATATTTTAGATTTTCAAGAGTAGCAAGCCCCTCAATTTCTGTTATTTTATTATGAACCAAGTATAATCTTTTAAGGTCTGACAGGCTGCTCAAACCTTCAATCTTTTTAACATAATTATTTGAAAGATTCAAGATTTTCAACTTTTTTAGGGTCTCAAGGCCTTTTATTTGAGTTAATTCATTACCTAATCCATAGCATAAATCGCCAAATTTAAGGAGAACAAGATGTTGAAGATTTTCCAACGCATCTATTTCTTTTAGATGATTTCCCGCTAGATCTAATATTTTCAAATTGGAAATTCTCTCAATACCATCGATATCGCTAATTTTATTGATTAATATCCCCCAGATTCTAAGCTCATTAATAACTCCATTATCCAATTTAAAAAAAAGGTTTGATTTATCAGTATTTTTAGAAAAATTATACCTATTCTCTAAATTCAGAACAAAGGTGTAATTAATGTATATATTACCCAATTCCGTAATGGAGAGCTTTTCTAAAGGATTTTTGGAAAAATATACTCTCAATTCTTTGTTGTAGATTTCTATATTGAAGTTTTGATTTTTGGTTTTAATGTATTCTTCTAAATTGTTTACCAGAAGTGCTCTCAAGTATGGGAGATGACCTTTCGATAATGAATGGATAACACTGAAGATTATGCTTGGCGAATGTTCCGGTCGAATAATCCATTCAATCAAAAAATGTGATTGCTCAAAGAAATTATTTATGAGAATTTTTATAGCTAAAATTCTTGCATCTTTATTTAGATCCGAAACTGATATATCTTCTAAGAAATTATGATATTGATTGCTATTGAGTTTCTTTCTCTTCAAATGTCTTAAATATATCATTCTAGATAGTTGATCTTTTTCATGCTCAATGATGCTTATTAATTGCTCAACGATGAGATTTCTTCTAACCACAGAACCATAATAATGGTTTTTTTCATCAACCATTAGATTTTTTCCCTCAATTAATCGAATATGAGAAAATACTCACTTATATTCCATATCAATTTCTTAATGTTCAATTAAAATAAATCCTCCTAAGAAAAATTACTCCCTTGATTAGCCAAATTTTTCAAGGTTAATCCCAATTTATTTGCAATTTCCTTGAATTTATCAAACAAAACCTTGTTTAATATTGACTCTTTTTTCATCTTTAATATAACTAAAATTTTTTGACCATAATAAGTTCGGGAAACATGTGAAATATCATGGTAAAGATTGTTTTTTTCTTTGTACACAGGAATAAGTGATGTTTCAAATTCTTCTTTTCTTAAAGTTAATATTTCGTTAGTGTACATCGAAAAAGGAGTTCCTTTCATTTTGTTTATATCAAAAATACTAGTGCTTCCAAGTTCTTTTTTATCTAACAAGTTTCTTATAAATTGATGAATAATACTTAGAATTTCTTTCCTCAATGAATCTCTTGTAAGATTTGGACTGCTCAGTAAAGGAAAAAAAAATTCTATTGATATTTCAATACCGGATAACAATTTGTCTAATTTTAAAAAAGAAAAAATAAATGTTAAATTTTCAAAAGAATGATTTCCTGTTTGATTAAATAGATATAAATCCTCTTTCAGTAAGATATTAAACAAAAACTCCTTGAATTCATAAATAAATTGATAGAAATGTGGAACAAACTTTCTTTTTTGACTTTGCTCGAGCATTTTAATTGCTTTATCATAAGTAATTTCTTTACTTAATATTTTTTTTATTAATGAGAGTGGATAAAATCCTTCTATAAAAGAAATCCCTTTTGCCACACTTTCGATTGCATCTTTGAATGAGCATTTCGAAATCGGTTCGATAATCCTGCACGATCTATTGATTTCTTTAGGGGGCATTTTACAGTAGCACAGATCAAAAGGTTTTATATCAAAAAATAATGGATTCTCTGAATCAGGAATTATAATACCTTCATCATAAGCAATGACATTACTCCCTAAAAATGGTTTGTTAATTAAATCCCATTCAATAATCATGATTTCTTTATTATTTACGAATTCCATCCCGCCATCCTTAATATAATCTACCCCATATCTCAATAAGGTTAGTCCTTGATTGGATTTTATATGAAATTTAGAGAAATCGCCCCACATCTTTTTTTTGAAATACGAAATGCTGGGGATAGCGTTCCAGTCTATCGAAAAGATCCTATCAAAAATATAATAATTTTCTCCAATATCTCGAGCTTTCACTATATTTTTCTTTTCTCCAAAAAATCCTAAATGAGGGAGTAGATAATCTACATAAAACCTATCTTTAATATTATAGGAATTGTGTTCGACAATAAATACATCATTGTATCTCCTGTATTGAAATTTTTGCCTTTCGATTCGATTTCTTTTTAAAAGGAGCTTGAAAAACGCGAATTTTTTCAAAAAGAATTCTCTTTCCAAGTTAACCATGTAATTTTGCATGTTTCTTAGTTTTAACTCATAATCATCTTCAAGAACATCAAGAGTATTTAGCTGAGATTTTAAGATTATGATATCCTTGCTGGTATAGGCGCTATAATTTTCTTCGTTCAAATGTTCTATCAAATCTTTCAGAAAGTTTTGATAGTCATTTAGTTCAATATTTTCTAATGGAGAGCTAAAAGGCTTTTCTGAGTCTAATACTAATTTTTTAGCAATAAAGTAAAAGCAGTACTTATGATTCAGAGTGAAATTATCCGATCTCTGACTCAAGTTGTCAAGAAATTGTTTATAGATCAGAGTTTTTTTATTTGGAGGTAATTTGTTGGTAAATTTTTCAACTTGATTTAGATTTCTTATAAGTCTTAATAAAGAATAATTCGATATAGAAGATATTAATTTTTCAAGAACTAAATTAATTATTGGCGAATATTTTTCAATAATTTCATTACGATTTTTATCATCAAAATGATTTAAAAAATTAAAACATTCTAGAAAGAAATTGTTTTCAATGAGATAATTTAGATGATGATTAAAAGATTTCCTTTCCAAATAATGAGAGGATTTTGGTGTATTCATCTTTAAATCAACTCTATCTTTGAGTTCTATTGAATTTTTGATCAGCAAATATAGGTTTTTTTTTTTTTCTTTTAGAATTTCAGAAAATAAAGTCATCGGGGCATAAGTTTGATAATCTCTCAGGAAATTCATGGTAATGTTTTCATCTATTAAAAGCAAAACCTTGATAATATGAATACAAATTGGCTCCCCAGGAAATGTTTGGTTAAATAATATTGAAGGGCAATCATGATAAATTTTATGCTTCCTTTCATCAATTATCAAGTGAAAGATTTGATCTTTCTCAAAAATAATACACCGAATTTCTAATGGATTTTCTTTTATTATGAGGAATCGAATCTTTCTATCGAAGAGCTCTAAAGCCCGTTCATAAAGATCCTGTCCAAAATTCGTAATAATTGTTTCAGAGATTTTTTTTTTTTTCATTATTAAAACCGTGAATTAATGATAGATACAAATTTTTCAGGGAATGATTCCCATGAATCAACGGTGATGATCTGTCCACCAGCAAGTTTTATCATCTTTTCTGATTGCTTTTTGTTGTATTCTTTTTCAGGGCAAACTAAGATAAATTCTGTTCCCAGTGATTTAAATGCTCGTAATGTTTCTGAAGCATTAGGAATGTCATAGATTTCTGCATCCGTGAGTAAAATATTTATCTTTCTACTTGATCTATAAGCTCTTTTGAATTGTTCTCTTGCCCAATGTAATGGTTTACTTACAAAAGTTGTTCCTCGAGAACTAATTTCTAATAATTCATCAGCTAATGTTTCCATTTCAATTTTCTGATGAAGTTCCTTTAATACATGCACATCTTTTTCAAATAATACAATTCCAAGTTCTTCTTTACGCAATCCATAAACCAACATGGTCACGCAAATTGCCATGTATGCGATTTTCTCTCCCGTCATGCTTTCAGAAATGTCCAATTCAATGCATATGCTCCTAATCCCGCTCGACGTGATAAAAACATAAAGATCATCATATGAAAGGTGCTTGATCGTTTTACCATTTTCAAGAAGATTCAACATCGATTCTTCAAGGTCGACATCATCAACATCATCCCCCATCTCATAAGGTCGAATTAAATTACTTTGGATCAGTCCAGAGCTCAGTGATCCAATATAGGTTTTAGAGTAATTTATCCCTAATTCAATTAGGACCTTCTTAGCTATATTTTTTATCTTTTGTTTGAAAATATTTGGTATTTTATCACGATGTAAAAACCACTGCTTTATCAAGCTTTCACCGTCAGTTGCCGTTAGCGAGGATATAACCTTTTCCATACCCGCACGTCCTTGAATTTGTTTAGCAGCTTCCAAGGATTTCTCTAAATTTAAAGAAGCAAGTGCAGCTAATCCTGCAATATTATGTGAACCTAAAGCAAGTTTCATTAATTCAAGTATTTTCTCATCATCCAATTGTTGCTTGATTTTTTTGGTTAAATCTTGTATTTTTTTTAGATCATTTTGAGGTTTACTCATCAGTAATTTTAGGATTTCATAGTCTTTTTCGATCAATTCAAGGATTTTATCTTCAGACATTCCCACTTTTAATCCTATAGCTTTAATATCATTTTTATCATAGTCCAAACCCAATTTCTTGAAAAATTCTAAAACATTTTTGAGCTCAGTGGGCACGATACAAGAATGAAATGTCGCTTTTACTAACTGTGGAAGAAACTGAGATATCAGGTGAGCGCAGTACACGTTTTCATTAGAATTACTCAAAGAAAGGGCTAAATAAGTGAGATTCTTAAACTCAATATATGCTCGGAAGGCATTCATTGCTTTTTGCTGTTTTAACACCATGGTTTTTTGAAAAAGTTGATACCATGAATTAGATGCAATCCCATATTGACTTATTAGTTCCAATAGCCCATATTCAACATTATCCATCGCTACAGGATTTGAACGTTTAAATTCTTCATGTAATAGATCAAAAAATGGAGCTCTAAGATTCAAACCAAAGGTATGTTCTAAATCCCTTGAAAGTTCCAAAATTTGATCGAGCGGGATCATGTAAAAGGAATTAACTAAAATGTTGTCCAAATCAAAACTCGGAATTTCTCCTAATTTAAAACAAGCCGCATGAAGATCTTGGATTGTTTGAATATTCATTGAAAGAATTTTATTCAGTTGATTATTCTGTTCGACATTTAAAATGTTAACATCCCTAATATATTCTACAACTTTTACAAGGTCAGAAAATCTAAATTTCCTTTCTCTAATTTCTGAAAGTATTGAATCAATAGTTTTATTGTTTTTTCCAAATATTTTGATTGTAAATAACTCCCAAGGTCTCCTTGAATGTTCTATTACTAAATGACTTAGACCAAGATTATTAATTGCTACTAATTCAAGAGGTTTCAAAATATTAATTTTCTCAACAATTCTTTTTTTTATCAAATTAAGAAAGACATCGATAGATTTTATTTTATTTTCAAAAAAATCACGACTCTCGTAAATAAAGGCTAGACCTGATTTAAAAGGTTCTAAATCCTTATTATCAAATACATTATTAAAGAACCGTTCTATTTGCCTTATATTTTCAGGATCAACATGTTTTCCACATTCTATTTCATCAGAGAGTTGTTGAATTAACTGTCTTTCATGATCTTCTTCAGATAAGAGCACTTTTTTATCGCTTTTGCCTTTAATTTCCTCAATACTTTTTCCTTCTAGAAATGATTGTAAATCTTGAATAGTGTGATTTGGAAATAATATTTGGAAGGCCACCTCTTTAGCTAATTCTTGATTATTTGGAAAAGAAGTCGCCATGCCTATATCTATATAATCTTCTGCGGATAATTTTTGCCCTTTTCGAATATATCGTGCCAGAATTAATTGCGGTATTGTTAATACCTGTCTTGGAGAAGGCATTTGTTCTATATTTGGATGCTTTCTCATTCTTTCTAACAATTCTAGGCTGAATTTTGGTGGATCATATGGAAAAATTTTCATAATTTATTTTTTCTCCGTTTCTAAAACAAATCCCGTGTTTTTTTTATCTTACCTTTACCACTGAGTTAATGGATCATTTATGGAGAAAATAGATTCTCTTCATTTTTCATGAAATATTTCCTAACTCTCTCTTGATTTCTCAATTCTTTTTCAGCTTGATCTTCTTTTTCCCGCTTTTCATAAAGTTTTCTATCATATACTATTATAGATCCATCAATTCGAATGATCTGCCTAGCCATTTCGCTTGCGATTTTAATCGCATGTTTCTTGGCACTATAACCATCATATATTTGATGACGTGATATATCGACAATTTCATTGCTCAAGCAGTCGTATCCGATGTAAGAATTACCCTCAGCATGCCCTTTTCTTAATTGAGGAATTAGATCAAATACGTCAGCACCAGAATTCATTATAAGATATGCGGGAAAATTTTCAAAGGCTTTTCCGTATTCTTGAATTACTAGTTGAAATTTATTTGGAAATTCTTTAGCATATTTTTTTAATCCTTTAGTAATTTCACAATCTAATGCAGAGGCTCCAGGTAACACCTTACTATCTTTTAAGGTGTCTATTGCAACTCTAAGCGACGTTTTAAAGACCTCTTCCATTTCATCTAATATCTCGGGTGTAGCTCCTTGTATTGTAAAAGTAAAAATTGGCGAATTTTTCTTTTTTATAACAAACATTTCATCATTAGATATTTTTTTAAATTCTATTTCATCTGTTACCCCAATGTCTTTATTAGAAATAGATTTAAAGCTTGAAATAACTGGCACGTTTAGCATCATAGATAACTTCTTTAAATCTTCATCACCTACTAATTCTAAAGCTATTATCCCTAGATTAGCACAATAATCAATCAGATAAGAATTTATTTTCTTCCTACAGAGGAGTACATCAATTCCCTTTTCTTTTAAAACTAAAGCCATGTTTTTATAATAATCATTACTAAAATTGGAAAAGTCCTTCAAATTATCTATAGAGTCAATATTTATTTCTTTTTTAAATGATTCTTGATTATTTGCGATGAAAAAATCAAGAGACTTCTTGATCAATAATATCTTTGCTTTTAAAATGTAATTTGGCAGTGAAAATCTAGGTTTATCTTTATAAATGATGAGACCATTAACTATTTTTGATTCTTTCATGCTTTGTCCCTGAATCCTTCTAAATGAAATATTTGAATAATCAAAATTATTTTCTGGAATAGAATTAAATAATTTCACTGCTTGATGTATCAAATTTACAAAATAATCTTTTAAAGACGCAGTCAATTTGTTATTCATTACATTTGAAATGATTTTTAAAACTATTTCTTCTGATCGCTGGTTCAATACAATTACATTCTTTTCTAAAATTTCTAAGGCTTTATTCATTGCCAAAAAAAAGCCATGATTGATAATTTGGGGGGAGATCCCTTGGTTTAACATTTCGCGTGCTTTTTCCAAAAGGAAGGCTGTTAGCAAGAGCACAGTTTTTGTTGAATCTCCACATTTTTCCTCCTGAGATTGAACTAATTCAATAAGCATTGAAGTTATTGGTGTTCTACTTTTAAATACTTTAACTACCTGATGTCCTTTTTGGGTTAGGATCGTTTGATTTGAACGGGGAATGATCATTTTATTCAAACCCTTAGGACCATACATAGTTTTAATGTTTTGAGCAATAGATCGAGTTATATTAAAATTTAAATCTCTTACTTCCTCATTTTTCATTTCAATGGTTGCATCATGATAGATTTGAGGCGTTTCATCATTTAATATCATTTTCTTTTTAGAAACCAATCATATTCACCTCAAAATTACGCTATTATTAAAATATTAATAAAACTCAAATTTAAAAACTATTGATATCTCAACTTTAGTGATTTTATTCAATAACTCCTTTCTCCTTTAATTAAAATTTTGGTGGTTGTGTTGTAGGATAATTATGAAATTTCTTCAATAGATTACTTACTTCAGGAAATTCGCTTAGATCCGCATATGGGATGATATGTGAATTTAAAAAAATGCTTTGAAAATCCTTATCATTTCCAATTTCAAGATATTGAACCTTTTTAGAAATTTCTTCCGAAATTTCCTTTGTAGCATTCGATACTAATGCCATTCTAGATCCCGTACCTGCCGCATTTCCAATTACAGTTATTTTATCTAAATCTATTTCAGGAAAAAGTCCTATTACACGAGCGCTCTCTTTATTAATGTGTGATCCAAATGCCCCTGCTATAAATACTTCTCGAATCGATTCCATGCTTAAAGGATAATTTTTTAACAGCAATTTTATACCTGTATGTATTGCTGCTTTCGCTAAAATAATTTGGTTAATATCTTGTTGTGAAAAAGTGATATCTTTATTATTAGCTGTATTGGTAGCAGGCACTACTACATATTCCATTGAGCTGTTTTCATTTTTTCTGATTTGAGGATTGTTTAAATCCTTTTTTATGATTCCTCCAACATCAATTATCCCCACTCTTAACATTTCTGCGACGAGATCTATCATTCCTGAACCGCAGATGCCGATCGGAGGAGCATTATCGATGGTTTCATATAAAACCTCAAATGAATGTGGTTCTATTTTAATCTTTTCTATAGATCCACTTGAGGCTCGCATTCCAAACTTTATATGAGCTCCCTCAAACGCGGGACCTGAGGCACATGAAGCAGCAATTAATTTATCCTTATTACCCAGCACAACTTCTGTATTAGTTCCAATATCAATAGCAAGGCAAATTTCGTCCCTTTTATGCATCTCACTCGATAAAATAACTCCTATCGTATCCGCTCCAACAAATCCTGCAATAACAGGTAAAATTATGATTTTTCCATTTGAATTAATATTTATTCCTAATTGATTTGCATTTAAACATAAGATATTCCGTATTACTGGTGGATATGGTGATCTTCCTAAAAATAAAGGATTAATCCCTAAAAAAATATGATGCATTACCGTGTTTCCTACAGCAGTCATTTCATAAATATTTTCAGCTTTTATTCCACTCTTTTCTTTTAAAGAATCTAAAATCTGATTTATTCCTTCAAGTACCACTTTTTGTAATTTATATTGATCAGGAAAATTAAGTCTTGAAATCACGTCTTCACCAAAAGGAATCTGAGGATTCATTAAGGAATCAACAGCAATTACCTTTCCCGTATTTAGATCAAGTAAATAACCCGCTAGCTTTGTAGTACCTATATCTACTGCATAACCATAAATTTCCATTGTTGTATCTTCGGATTCAATGGATATAATCTCATTATTTGATAATACTACCGTAATCTTCCATTCAAATTCACGGATTTTTTCAGCAAAATTTCTTAAAATATTGAAATTAACAGATAATCCCACTAAATTGTATTTAGATTGAAGTAGACTAATGACTCGATCGATATCAGATCTGGGATCTTCTAAGGTGGGTTCTTCAATCTCCAAATAATATTTTTTTATTGAAGGATTATTCGCAATCGGTGTTTCAATACCTTCTACTTGCAATCGTTGTTTTCCAGTCCTGCTATATTCAGGAATTCTTACGATTAGATTGTCTTCAACTTTACTAAAACATGCTAAACGGACATTATTTTCCCTATCATTAGGAGTTAGCAGTTCTTGTTCTTTTTCAGAAATTTTATTTAAACAAGATTGTTCATGAATGATGACCTTACATTTACCACAGGTTCCTTTTCCATTACAAATTGATATCAGATCAATCCCTGCAAGTAAAGCAGCATTTAAAATAGTTGAATTCTTAGGTACTTTTATTCTTTTTCCTTCTGGTTGAAAAGTAATTGAAATTTTAGGATCTTTATCTACCATGTTCCTCGCTATTATCTCCTTTTTTTCCTATGTAAAAGAATTTTTCTTACTTTAAATGAATTTAACTTGCCATTTCAAGCTCATTTTTTTTATCCCTGTTTTCATAATCACTATTCAATATTTCTCTAAATAGTGTGATTCTCGGTATCAAAAATTAAAAAGACATTAATTTAAAGAAATCAGATTTTCCTTGAATAAATAAGAATTTAGATTGGTCATGCTTAAAACTAATATAAAATATAAATAATTATAGAAATAGATGAGATATAAAATGATGAAAGAACTATTAGAAATGTCCTTAAATAGGCCTGCCGAATTAAGCAAGCTTAAAGCCCAAGGAACCAAAGTCATAGGATATTTTGCCGGCGACTTCATTCCTGAAGAGATAATTTATGCTGCTGGCGCAATTCCAGTATGCTTATTATATGGGGGTGATAATCGTTCAGTTGAAGAAGCTCTTGCTTATACTACGCGATTACTCTGTCCTTTCTCAAGAGCACAAATTGGTCAAAGATTCACTAATGAACAGCCTTATTATTCAATGATAGATATGGTAATTTCGCCAGTATCGTGCCAGCACATGCGTAGAGTCGGAGACATATGGGAAGAATTTTCTGGTATACCAGTTTTCAAAGTAGGGGTGGGTTTAAAACAAAATGAAATTGGAGCGAGATGGTATGCAGAAGCATTAAAGCTCATGCAGGATAAAGTGGAAGAATTCACAGGAAATAAAATCACTAATGTTAAGATGAAAGAGGGAATTGAAATTTATGCTAAAATGAGAGAACTTTTGAAGAAAATAAGTCTATTACGTAAGCGCCCTACACCCCCCATTAGTACTGCTGATTTTGTTAAGCTCAACCACCTTTCATACCTTCTTGAACCTGAAGTTATGGTGGAGAAACTAAAAGCACTACATGAAGCTTTAATAATGAAAAAAGAGGAGGAGCCTAATAACATGCCCAGATTAATGGTAGTTGGCCCTGCTATAGCTTTAGGCGATTATAGGATATTTTCCCTTATAGAGGATGCCGGTGCGTCTGTTGTTGTAGAAAATATTTGCGAGGGGGTCAGAAATTATTGGACAAGTATTGCTATCGATAGTGATGACTTTCTTGCAGCATTAGCACGAAGAAATATCATTGAACGACCCGCCTGTGCATTTATGCGGTATTCATTAAAGCCGAGTTTGGATAATATCTTAAACCTTGTCAAAGAGTTTAGGGTTGATGGTATAGTCTATTATTGGATGAAATATTGCGAAACATATGAAATTGAGGGGTTATATGTCATTGAAAAGCTTCAAGATAAAGATTTACCTATTATTTTTATTGAATCCGAGTATATAGCTAATGAGGCTCAGTTAATGAAGACAAAAATAGAAGGTCTTATTGAAATAATAAAATCAAAAAAACAAAAAGAGTAAAATATGGAGGTAATAACAATGAATAAGACTTATCAAGAATATTTTAAAATGTTGGAATTCACATCCGAAGAAATTGAAAAAGAGCTTCCTAGGATCGAAAAAGCCTTCACTAAATTGGGAATAACTGAGGACGATCTTCAAATATGCATAAAACGCATTAAAAATTCCCTGGATGTTTCTCTAGTCGGAATGCGGAAGATCTTAAAGATTCTCTTCAAGGAGACTATAGATTTAATTATGGCGGGTGAAGAATATGAAAAAATTGTATATATTACCCTTCCTGGATGGGGAGGCGCTTTTATAGCACCAATTAGGAATACACATCCCGAGATCTATGGTCAATGTATTGACATGCTTACTGCGGTGGCATTACATCCCTTATTTAATAAACAAGTTCAGTGTTTAGAGACAGGAGAAAAATATTTACCAGCAGGGAATATCCATTGTGCAGGTTTCCGGACTTTGTTAGGTGCTATGGATATGGGCGTGTTTGCAAAACCAAACATGATGATTTCTTGGGGTATCTACTGTGATGAGGGTCCTAAGGTCACTGAGTTAATGGCAGAAAAATATGATATCCCTATTGTCTTTATTGATCAATATCAAGATTTTCCCACAGATGTAGGAGTTCCGTTTCCAAGATACGTGAATTTCGTCGCTGAAGAAATGAAAAAAACCTTTAAAGAGATCGAAAAAGTGTTAGAAATAGAGATACCAGAAGCAGCACTCATGAATACAATGACAGAAACCATGGGTCCTCATAGAGATTTTACTGCTATCCAACAAATGATGCTTGATAACGACCCTGTTCCATTATCGATCGCGGATTTAATGATCGCTTTCATTTTTAATTCTTTGACTTGCTCCCCCGATAATAAAAAATCTAAAGTAGACGCACTAAAAACATTGCGTAATGAAGTAAAGCAAAGAGTTAAAAAGGGAGAAGGGCCAGTTGAAAAAGGAAGACCAAGAATTTTAGATACAGTTCCATCATTCTCTGACCCGGAAAGCAACCATCTTTTCCAAGAATGCGGGCTACAAGTAGCGGGTACAGATATGGCCATATATCCTCCTGACGGTTCTGCCACTCCCGATTTGACTGATTGTAAAGACTTCCATTCTTATGTAGCAAAAACGGTTATGGCAATTCCCGCTTCAGCTGGTGTTGCAGTTCGAAAGCAAGTCTTGGCGGCCGTGGCTAATAAGTACAAAATCGATGGGATCATTTTAGATCCGAGCTATAGCTGCCGTGTGGGCTTTTCAGATTGTCAGATTATGAGGAATTTTGTAGAGAAAGAATTAAAAATCCCAGTAATGATTATGGAGCATGATTGTTATGATCCTCGTTTCTTCACCCCTGGTCAAATTAGAACAAGGATAGAAACATTTGCCGAGCAATTAAAAGTTTATAAAGTATCTAAACAAATTGAGAATTGAACATGCCATTCGCAGGTGTTGACATAGGATCAGTATCCGCTAAATCTGTGATTATTTCGGACAATGAAATCTTAGGTTATTCAATATTACCTACAGGTGCGGATGTTGAGGATGTTGCAAGAAGGGTTCTAAATGAATCATTAAAGAAAGCGGGTCTAACGGAAAGCGATTTAGAGAGAATCATTGCCACTGGTTATGGTCGGATATCAGTACCATTTGCAGATGATAAAATGACGGAGATTTCTTGTCATGCAAAAGGTGCTAGTTGGTTTTTACCAGAGACTCAAACCGTAATAGATATTGGAGGTCAAGATAGCAAAGTGATTAAATTAGGTGAAAATGGTACTGTTATCAGTTTTGTTATGAACGATAAATGTGCCGCAGGAACAGGAAGATTCCTAGAAGTTATGTCACGTGCCTTGGAATTGTCGATGGATGAATTTGCTAATCTTTCTTTGAAAAGCTTGAAACCTTGTGATATAAACAGTATTTGTACTGTTTTTGCCGAATCAGAAGTGATATCTCTTAGGGCAGAGAAAAAACCTGTTCAAGATATTATAGCTGGGATACATAAATCTGTTGCGAAGAGAATACTCGCCATGAGCACGCAAATAGGCATTTTAAGACCTATTACCATGACTGGAGGAGTTGCTAAAAATTTAGGTCAGAAGAAGGCTCTGGAGGATACACTTGGTTTTAAATTGCTCACCCCGAAAGAACCTCAAATAGTTGGTGCGTTGGGAGCTGCATTATTTGCCTAAAAATTAGTTATTTTGCACAATATACATTAGAAATAGAAATATAATTTAATTTTTAATTAATATTCTAAAGCAATAATCGCCCGCCATCAACTACCATAATGGAACCTGTAATATAGCGAGCTTTCTCAGAAGCTAAAAATATAGCCATATTAGCAATATCTGCTGGTTCACCCATGGCTGTAGGGATCAAGGGTGAATTCTTTTTTCTCTGGAATTCGAGAAAATCATGAGGAATATCTTTTGAATTTTCAAATAATCCAGGATTTTTTACACCTTTTGTCATAATAGCTCCTGGAACAATAGCATTCACTCGAATTTTTTGTCCTAACAACTCCATTGCCATGCCTTTTGTTAATGAAATCACTGCTGCTTTGGAAGCACTATAATGAACATGATATTTATCTGGAATGACTCCCGCTGCTGAAGCGATATTTATAATGGTTCCCTCGATAGCTTTGGAAATAAATAATTTTGCAACTAATTGTGAACAAATGAAAGTTCCAATTACATTCACATCAAAAACCCTTTTGACCAAGTCTATCGAAATTTCGGTGAAATACTCTAATGGATAAATCCCAGCATTATTTACTAAAATATCTATCTTATCCCACTTTCGAGTTATTTCTTCCACGCATCCTTTCACGGCGTTCTCATCTGAAACATCTGCTATAAAAGAGATAACATTCCCACCAGTTTTCTCAATCTGTTTTTCAGTACGGCTTGATTTTTTTAAATCAATAATGGCTATTCTTACTCCTTCTTCAGCAAGTTTACATGCGATTTCTTGACCAATACCTTGAGCACCGCCCGTAATTAATGCTACTTTTTCTTTTAACATTTAATTCATTTCTCCTAGGTAAAAATATATATAATATTAATTGTGAAAATGTTGATAAAAAGAATGAGCTTGTTTTTTCAAGTTAATTATTTGTAAATAATTCAAGATAAAATGTAAGTACTAAGTTTTTTGATCCTCAATTATACTAGTGCAATCGTACCACTCTTATTCTTCATTTTACTCCATTTAATCGAGAAGGATGCAGAACTTCAGGAAAAAGACTCGGAACTCCAAAAAAAAGAGACGATTTTTCAAGGTCAAATAAAGCAGCTAAAAGAGGAAAAGGAGTCAATTGAAGCGAAATATCTAAAGAAAGTTACGGCTGCGGAAGTAAAGAAAAAAAACCTTGCCAGGTATCGTCGCAAGATGAAAGCGCTCCGGAAGAAAACGATTGCCGAAGAAGCCGAGGAGATCGTGGGTAAGGGTCCTACTTGGTTGCCACACTCCCGTGAACCACCAAAGTCGCACAAGATGGGAAAACCAAACGGAAGCCCGGGCGGAGGGCGAAAACGCCCCGGAAAGATTCACGAGGAGAAAGAACTCCACGCTCACAAGTGTTATCATTGCGGCACCAATCTGGACGGTGTGAAAGAATATCCTGTCTATGACCACGTGGTGACTGAATTGTTTAGGTACCAGGAAGATGAGAAGGATTATCTCACCTTACGGCTAAAGAACGTGAGATTGCTCGTCAGTCGCAAGCACTGTCCGAATTGCAGGAAATGGGTGTATCCTG
>DXJM01000463.1 GCA_019057355.1 Promethearchaeota archaeon
AAATTTTTACACTATATTTTGATATATTTTTGAAAATAATAGGATGAATATAACAAGTTCGAAATAAGGTAAGGTTGAAAAAATGATAAATAATAATAAAAATAAAGGAGAATAAAATTTAGGCCGCTACGTAAAGCCTGCCGTTTGCACTATTAGAAATTTTTTTCGTTTGATTGTCAATTTTAGAGTGATTTTTTTCGACTGAATGATCTCCGCTATATTCTATAAATTTTCCCTTGATAATTTCTCCATTCATTAGTTCTATTTCTTTTACTTCACCAATTTTTTTGTAAGAGGGTAAAATATTTGATACCTTTCCTTTTACTACAATTGTACCTCTCACTTGGTCCGCACCTGCACATCTATCCACATCCCCTTCAACGATAATAGTCCCCCCATGACCGTGAATCCCTAGAAATGCTCCAGCACCACCGCATATTAAAGTTGGAAATCGCTTGCTTGGTTTAGACCCTCTTACCCATGATAAGGATTCATGTCCAACCTTTCCCTTTACTTTAATCACGCCATTTTTCATTCCTTCCCAATAACCCCGATAAGCAGCACCGACATAATTACCAGCATCTCCAGTTATTTCTAATTCTCCTCCATTTAACATTGCTCCCGCCCAGTCATGAGCATTCCCATTCACTAAAATTTTTCCTCCGGTCATTTCATTGCCTACATGCATGCCAACATTACCATTAATAATAATCATTCCAGCAGTCATTTTTTCCCCAATTCTTTTTATGTTTGAAAGATCTCCGTCAATAATTATTTTAGTATCCTCGACTTCTCCCCCTTTACCGGAAACAATAAAAATATCATTGATGCTAAGCTTCTCATTACCGCAATAAAGTATTAATTTTTTTATTTCCGCAGCAGATTTCCCTGCAAAATTATCCGGAGTAATTGATTCAGCCTCGATTGGAATCTTTTTTTTTTCCTTTAATTTGAGTTTTACTTCAGTCATTATTTTTCCCCCTTTTTTTCCTTTACTTTCTCAATTAATCGTTCTATTATCTCCAAGTCAGTTAAACAGTCTCCAGGAGCTTCTTTTACTTTTCTAAGCATTATTGGGACATGATCCATACGATATGCTGTCCCTTCACATTCTATTCCCGCAATAGCGGGAGGAAGGATGATATCTGCAAATGCCGATGTTGGCGTTTCATGAGGTTCTATCGATATTAATGGATGTTTGAACATGTTTTTTACTGAAGCTACCGGAAAATTACTTGCAGGATCGGACGCTATTATTAAAGAAGCATCAATCTCATCATTGATCAATACATCACAGGAAGAAAATTCTCCTGGATTGTAACGTGGATATCCTTTTGAAAAATCAATGGAATAAGGGTAACCCGTATTCCAAGTGAAAACGGTATTAGCTCCTGTAACATTATAATGCCCTCGCATTGGAGTGATTAAGAATTTTGTATAGTCATTTAACTCTCGAGTTAAGCAAATAGCCGCATCTATATTTCGATGGTGAGCCATGGTTTGGGTCAGCCCCATTCCAAAAAATATAACTCCAAATTTACACGTCTTGAGTCTATTTACTAATTCCATGATATCTTTCGTTTGAACTCCTGAAATTTCTTTAGCATCAAGCTCTACACCTCTTAAAGCAGCTCTTATAGCATTTAATAATTCATAATCTTCATCAGGGTTTACCTGTAAATGTAAATCCGCTATTTGAGCAGTATGGGTGTTTCTCGGGTCTATCACGACAATATATCGATCATGCCGTCCATCTTTTCTGAAATATCCTCTAATATAATCACTATACCTTCCAAGATGTCGTGGATGAGCATGAACGGGATTAGAACCCCAGAATATAACCAGGTCCGCTCTATTTTTATATTCCCCTAAAGTCGATGTTGGAACCCCGACATCTTGTTCTGCTAAAATACTAGGACCATGGCATACTGATGCGGTATTATCTAAGATACCTCCTAAAAGCTCTGCTAATTCTACTCCTTTACCTTGAGCTTCTGTCTCCGTGCTTGAAAATCCATATAATAACGGTCTTTTCGCTTTGGTCAAAATTTCTGCGGTTTTATCGATTGCTTCATCCCACGAAATTTCTTTATAGGAATCTCCGTCTTTAATCAATGGTTTCATGTATCTATGTGGACTTGGATTTGAAGAAAAAAATTTTTTGGTGCCTATCTGGCACCCATTCCTCACTTCAATAACTTGATTGTCTACAACATCAACTTCTAAATCATCACAAAGTGTTCCACAAAAAGGACATACAACATCTTTAAATGTATTTATATTCTTTGATGCCATTTTTATGCCTCTATTAATGTTTTTATTAATTCTAATGCTCCTAAAACTTTTCCAGATTGCATTACTTCTACTTTCGCTTTCATTCCTTTGAAAGTAGGCGTTCCACATGATTTTGAATCTGGATTAACAACTTGGTTTGCCCAAGGACCCATGGGAATGAAAATCACTCCTGGATGAGGCCCCTCTTCTGAAATTGCAGAATATACCACTACATTGCCATGATCCGTAGTAATTTTGACAGGAGTTCCGACCAAGCACCCTAATTTTTTGAAATCATCTTTATCAAACATGCATATTCCACAAGCACGAATATTATCGTTTGTTGTTTTTGATCCTTCAAGAGCAATCCCTTGTTGTATCGTTCGACCCGTCAATAATATTAAATTATTCAAACTCATTTTTTCGCACCACTACTCCTTGATTGATTTCGCATTGATTTTAATCGATTTATTAAATCTGGCCAAAATGGTTCATTAAATTGTCCTGAATATTTTACCTCTTTAATGATTAATTTAACAGCCCCAGTTGGACATGCATTATCACAAGCACCGCAACCCACGCAAAGCTCGGGGTCGACAGACACGTTTGCCGTTTTTTCCCATCCTTTATCCGCTTTTGGTGGAATAGTTATAGCTCCTGATGGGCAGACTTCATAACACGTCTGACATCCTCCAGCGCATTCTTCATCGACTATGACGATATCCGAATTCACGTATTGTTTTATTATTTTCTCTTTTCCGTGAAGGTTTACGATTTTCTTAGCCGTAAATTCCAATTTTGGAAGAGCATTTTGTTTTACTATAGGAATATCTTCCATATTGAGCACTTCACCATTAATTTTCAGTTTTAATGCCGAAAAAGGACAAAAAACAACACAAGTCCCGCACATCACGCATTTATTGGGGTCATAAACCTCTGGAATTAATCCATCAGAATCGTATAACCTTAAAGATGCACCTACCGGACCCCTGTGAACAGCACCCTTCGGGCAAACTCTACTACAAGTTCCGCAACCAGCACATTTTTCTTTATCTAGTATTAACTCTTGAGATTGCGTAAGAAATTGAACTTTAACACGCTCTTCACTTCCTATAATTCGTCTACTTATTTTTGGAAACATTCATGAATACCTCTTATATACCTTATACTCTTTCTTTCAATTTTAATCTTGATACAATATTATCCCAAAACGGACTGTTGTATTCACCTGAATATCTTACTTTTGTTATTTCTAAGGTTAAAGCTCCTGTTGGACATGCATTATCGCACGCCCCACAGGAAATACATTTATCATTATTGATTGTTAGGACGATCTCTGAGTCCCAGGATATTTCTTTTTCTTCAGAAGACCAGGTGATTGCTCCACTTGGACATGATTCGGCACAATTCTTGCATCCTCCTGCGCATAACTCGGTTTTGATTGATACAGACCCTTCCGTGTATACCTTGGCTTTTTTTCCCGAATCCAACGTTTTCAATTCGTACTCTAATTTTGGAAGGGCATGTTTTTCCACTAATTGGAGTTTATCGAGAGGAATTGGCTCGCCGTTGATGGATAATGTTAATGCCTCAAACGGACACAAGTATGCACAAGTACCACAATACACGCATGCTGATGGATCTCTCACGTTTGGTATCAAGAAGTGCCTTACTTTTTTAATTATTTGCTTGCTCGAAAATCGAATCGGTTCATTAAGTTTTTTTTTTGATATTGCCTCTTTGGGACAAACTCTAGAGCAAACGCCACAACCCACACACGCTTCTTTGTCCAGAATTAATTCCAATTTTTCCGTTAAGAATTGAATGTTAACGGTCTCTAAATTTGCTTCTTTTTTTCTTGCTATCTTAGGAAAAATTTTTCATGCAGCTCAAATAAATAATTTTGATAGGTGATAAAACGTAAAATTTTATAAAAAATTTATGAACTAAAAATATAAGCATCACTCCAACATGAAATTTTGTAAGGCGAAATAATGAAATGAGAAAAAAAATCAAATAAATCCATGTTTCTTGAGTAGGTTTTCCCATCCGCAATGACATATTTCGCAATCTGCTTCGATGTTCAATTGACATTTGGGACACGTGATCAGCTGTCGAACAAGGTTTGCTCTAAAAGTTGCATCAAAATCTCTTTTTCGGAAGAATTCATTTTTTTCATCATCTCTTATTTTATTTTTTTTTATTTTGCGCTCGAACTCCTTTTTTAAGCGTCTTTTTACGGTGGATCGCTTCCCATAACGTGGTATTTCTGAGGTTCAAGGGATCACGAGGGCGCTCGGATCGCATGAAGTTGTCAAGTTCAATTCTCCTTAATCGGGGATGAATTCCCCGCAAGGTATTTAACAAGCATTCCTCACTGCAGAATCCCTCACCAGATAACATTCCCAATACCGTGTTATAAGGCTTTCTTGTTATTTCTTTTCCGCAAAAAAAACATCGTAATAAATGAGTTCTTAGCATTTTTAAAACTCATCTCGAATCCAAGATTTTTCTTTCTTATCATCATGGTTTAAATGAAACTATTTAAATACCAATAACATGCCGGATTACTAAATCTTATCATTTTAAAGCTTCAAAGTGGGATAGAACGCATTTTAATAGACAACATTAGACACAGGAGGCATCCTTGTGGAGTTCGAATCTTGACGCTCTCATGGACTGTAGTGAGACGCTTTCCCGATTATAGAAAACGGTTAAAAAGAGCCACAATAATAATTTGTACTAAAAATGAGAATCTTGTCATAATGATCTTCAAAATCAATAAGTTACCAATAATAAAGGAAAAACCTGAAAGAAAAAAAAGAGAGGAGGCACTCTTAATGTATCATTGAGAGGAAAATGGATACCCTTTTCTCACGTGTTGAAGAATTCTATTGAATGGAAGGTGAGAAGGGGATCAAACTGAAAGACATGCAATTGTTGACAAAATTAAGTGTCTTATCATTTATGAGCTTTAAAGGAATATATTTATTTCTCTTATAAAATAAAAAAGAGGTCAATAAAAAGACGCAATAAAAAAGCATAATTTTAAGAATGAAGTTATTTCTCGAGGATCTAATTATCGTATCACGCCATCCTTGACTAATTGGTCATATATTGGCCCCTTGCGATTGCGGGTGAAATACCCTTTTTCCATCCCTTTTGATAGAGGATTATAGCTCATGTCTAATTCTTCTAATGAAGTAAGCTCCTTCATCGCTTGGGGAAGCATCTTGAGCTTATTGAAGGATAAATTTAAATATTTCAAATTGACAAGATTCCCGATTGATTCTGGTATTGAAGATAAAAAAAAATCATCTAATTCTAATTGCTCCAATCGAGTAAACTGAAAGATGCATTCCGGGATTTCATTGAATTTATTAGAATTTAAAATTAATCCTTTAAGAGATTTCAATTTATAGAAAGATTGAGGCAATTTTTCTAACCTGTTTCCCTCCAAATTAAGAAATACAAGGTTAGCCAAGTTACCAATTGATTCTGGAAGCATCTCAAGCTTGTTATGCGCTAAGAATACCTTTGTAAGGCTTGTAAGGCTCCCAATTGATTCTGGCAATTTGGATATTTTATTGTGTCTTAACGACAACATTGTTAAGGATTTGAGTTTTCCGAGAGACTCGGATAAATAGTGAATCTGGTTATCGTCTAAATCAAGAGAGCGGAGGTCTTTCAAGTCAAAAAGCGACTCTGGCAACGATCTCAAGTCAGATTTGGTTGCCCCAAATTCTTTTAATGAACCCAGGCATCCAATCGTATCGGGGAGCGCTTTTAAAGAATAAGGCGATCCTAACTTGGTCAACTCAAGCTTTTCGAGCTGCTGGAGCTTTTGGTTTGAGCGCACGTCATCGGCAGTCAGGGCGGCAAAATATCCCTTCAATATCAAGTACGTGACGGTTTTTTCCAAGGAAATATCTCGCGGTGCCTTGGAAAAGCGTTCCTTCCATTTTTCCACGTGCCCCTTCCATAGATATTCTGGGAGATAGTCCTTTTTCAAGATAAATACATCTTCGGGAGTGCGGAACTCTCGCTGTTGTTCAATGATATTCAGGCATTCTTCTCGCAATGCTCGGATCGCGGGAAGCCCCTGTTTCTCATCTTCATCCAGGAGATACAGGTAGCCTTGATGAAGCGCTATTTTTTTTAACTGTCCATTGTCTTTAAGCGCCTTCATGACGGCTTTCTTGACATCTTCGAGCAATACCTGCCGTTCTTCTTCAGTAAAATCTTTTTTCTTCACGTATTCTTCATCAATACAATCTAAATAGACCATATTCCAGAGATATTCAATGGTGGGAAGCCAGCCGCTCGCGAACCGCTTGACAATTTCTTCTTTAAACTTTTCTTTTTCCTTGATGTCGCCCGAAGAGTACAATTCATAAAGGAGGGGAAATCCGAGCCGGGAGTCGATGATTCTCGTGTCATAATCGTGTTCGACCCAGGCCTGAAGGTTCGAGCAGTGACCCCAAAATTCCTCTGTCGGGCTAATGTGCCTGAATGACCTGTCATTATCCAATAGCATCACTGCCTGGTCGATTGATTCGATCTCATTGTATGTCTCACCATTTTTTAGAGAAAGGGTTAAGAGCAATTTAGTACAGCTCCAAAATTCTTTTCCATTTACATGTATTACCGTCTGATCGTTCTCTAACTTTAAGGTAATGTATTCATTGAGCTTGTATTCGAGCATGGCTAAAAAATGTTGAAGATTTTTGATAAAGTGTCATTGTTACTATGGCATTCATCCTATTTAAATCATGACAGGGTCGCACATTTTCCTTTTCAGGTGTTCATTGAGTAGTATACCATTTAGAGTAAAAAACAGGGAGATAAAAATGTCATTAAATCAAAAACAAGAAATGAATAATACCTGAAAGAGTGAATAGCCCAAAAAGATATTTTTTTGTGATATTCCGGTATCATGATTTCTTGGGAAACATGCGACGGTTTGGCGTGAAGGTGGCAAATGCCTGCGGTCCCGAGTCTGGCGGCGCTGATTCGGCCTTCACCAAGCCGACCAGGTATTGCAAGAAATTATTCGCAAATGGGAAAAAATTGAACCAGGGTAATTTTTCGATGTAACGCTGGTAATGATCATATTCGTAGACCATCCTGCCAAAAATCGATTTCACGAAATTTTTCTCATCCACGGGTTCATGTTCAAGTTTCGTGTATTTATTGACCAGCAAGATGAAATACTTCAAGATAGCTTCGTACATTTTAGCAGCATTGCCAAATAAGATCGCATGTTCATTATAGAGCACGAAATTGAGCGTCTTATTATCAAATTGCTCGGGAGGTAAATTACCTTTTGAAAGGATTACATTGCGAAAAAAAAGGGACAATGCAACGGGTATCATCACGTCATTGAGCAGGTGCGACGTGACATCCATCACGTCAAGATCAGGGCTCTGGTGGGGCAAGCTAAAACAAATGTAAAACCCTTTAGGACCTGCTTGTAGCACGTGAATCTTGCCCTCGCACGCGCGCGTTCTCGTGGTATCTCCTGATCCAACCGGAAAGAAGATCCCAATGCAATGAGTTGATCGGTCAAAAATAAAGCGGTTGTAATAGTGGAGTTCATCAGTCTTAGAAAGGAAACGTGATCCCGTCCTGAATGAAGGTTCGACCAAAATTTCAACCATTTCTTTTAACACGGGATCCTCAACGTCTATAAAATCTTCTTTTTTCTTGTCTTCTAATAGGATGCACTCGACGAGTTTTTTATCGCCAGTCATCCACTTGTTAAACGCATCTTTCAAATCCTGTGCCATTTCAGGTGGAAAATGAAGCGATTTACTTGGTCCTTCGTGAAGCATCTCTGCACCATGCCCTGCCAGGTTGCCAAATTCTTCCACTCTCATCTTAATTCTATCATTTTTATGTGACATTTTTTTTCATCTTATGGATTTCTTTGATAACATGTAAATAAATGGGATCAAATCATTATAAAAGTTGGGAAATCACATGTCCAAAATGAAACGTGAATATCGAGCTTGACCGCGAAGAATATCGTTTTAAAAGAAAAAAGCTAATACTTGAACAAATGGCTTTATTGAGAAAAGTATATGGAATTGTTAAGAGTAGTATTAGTTTTAATAATAATTGTGGATAAAAAATAGAAGCTAAAAAAAGTATATTAAATTATCTCTTTAATTTGCATTGTTATTGCAATTTGAGGGCATTCTTTTACACATATCCCGCATCCATCGCAATTTACTTCTCGGTTTTCAATAAAAATGGGATATGCGGTGCCATTCTTTACCAATATTACCGCATTTTCCTCATTTAAATAACTTTGGGTTTTTAAATGATTAAAATTAATTGGGCAGCTCGTTACGCACACGTTGCATCCGGTGCATACCAATTTATTTATTTTAAGCGTAAACTCTTGAGGCACGTTCATACCTCCTTATTAATTGGATTTGGACCTAATTCCTTAATCGTCTGAACAAACTCTTCTGCGACCTCAGTTAATTCAGCTCCTTCTGAAGCGGAAATTTGAGTATAATACACTCTTTTAGGATTTATCCCGAATTGTTCCAAGTAGCGATTAAGTAATTTCATTTTTGTAAATGTCTTGTAATTTCCTTCGACATAATGACAATCACCTGCATGACAATGGGAAACAAGAACACCATCAGCTCCATTCATTAAAGCGTCTAAAACATGTTGTGGTTCCATTCGCCCACCACACATCACACGCATTATGCGTAAATTAGCTGGTCTTTGCATTCGTGATGTTCCTGCCTGATCCGCACCGGCATATGTACACCAATTGCAAAAAATAGCTAAAATTTTCGGATTAAACTCGCTTTCAGTCATGATTTTTCATTTTTAGCAATTTTAACGTTAAATAGTTTTCAGTTATTAATTTCATGAAATTGATTTGTTAAGTAGTATCATTAAAAATTTTATAAAAAATTTGCCATTAAATTTGATACTCAACTCAGTTACACAAAAAATAAAAAATAATTAAAGCACTCCAATGAAAAATCATGATTTTACTAGTGAAATTATCGATGTTGCATCAAATGAAAAGCCATCACTTCTTCACTTGATTTCATCACAAGTAGGGAATGATGCAAAGAAAAGCTACTCTCTCAGAGCTTTCATTAATATATCCATGCTTTTCATTTGAGGGAATATAAATCACATCTCCTTTTCGAATCAATATTTTCTTCCCATTTCCATCAATTAAATGGCATTTACCTTCTAGAATATAGATGTGATGTTCTTCGGAATGGTAATGAATACCAATTTCTCCTCCTGGTTGGATTTCAAAACGCCTTGTCGCATATCTCGTTGAACCATCTTCTTTTGTAATCAACCACCGAATGGTAGTTTTGATGGAATTCGCCTTGGTTACAGCCTCTTCAGGAATGTCAGTATAATGTTTTATATTCATGAAAGTAACTTATATTGAATGGCAAATATAATTATTTATTCTACATGAAGGGAGATGTGATATTTTTTTTCCTATTTTTATATATCCACTGAACCATTAAAACTCGAGCATGTTTGATATCGAATAATAGCTCCGGTTCTTGACTCATTGCCGTTAATGTAGACTTGGAAAAAGTTATTAAGTATTTTTTTGATAAAAAAAAGGAACCCTTCCAAAATTTTCTTGATGAGAAGCATGATGAGAAAAAACTCGAAGAACATGTAGAAGGTATTTATCATCCTGATAGGATTATTCAAGATATTAAGTAATGATTCTGAAATTAAAACTCTGGGTTTCGATTTTATAGCTCTCTGCAAATTTTCATCTTATTTCAAAAAAGAGATTAGTAATTACAAGTTTTTAGCTAAAAGTTGTTATCTCATTCGTCTGTTAGTGAATTGAGCACTCTATTAACGAGGATTTTATTCGATTTAGTAAGATGAAGAGTCCTGAATTGCTTGTAATTTATTCCTCTTGGAAAATTGCACATGACTATATTATCCAACAAGTCTCCATCATAATTAAGCATTGAGCCAATATCGTAACCAACTACTTTAAATCCGTTCTTTAATGCTAATTTTATAGAATATCTTCCTAATTGTGTAGGTGGAATGCGCCATTCTAATAATCTCCAAGATGAATATTTATGTAAAAGTCGTTGAAGGGTATTTTTCCTTAAATAACCTCCTATTTTAACCGTTCCCTTGTAAAGATCTTCATGAATTTGGTAGCTTTCAGTTCTATATCCGCTAAATTCATCAAAGATTATTTGATCGTTTTTCATTTTCCGCAAGTTTATATTTCTCATTAGCGAGTAGAAAAAATAAATATCTTCATTATCAATGAGATGAATTTCTTTCTGCCTTTTAGTCCATAATTTATTGAGGATATTTACATATAAAACCGCTGGTTCTTCGATTCCGTTGGTACAAGGCTTCCCTTCTGTAATATCAAATTTTTTCTTATTAGCAAAATTATTATAGCTAGGAATGAAAGCATATCCGATCCCTCCCGATTTTTCGATTAGTTTTTGAGATTTGATATTTACAGCCCGCACGTCGCTATCAAGCCTTACGACATCTTTAAATTCTGGGAGTCTCAGCACGTAAATAATTCCTCCTGAGCCTAATTTTGTTGAGATCCCCCTTCCTTGAAATTTCTTTTTAAGAACAGCCTTACATGCAAATGCGGTTGTATAGTATTTTTCGATCAATCCGGCTCCGCAAATCATTGAATTTTTACCAATTTTTTCGCAAATGAACCAATAATTATTTTTGTCAGCTATTTTTTTACTAAGTGCTTCAATGTTATAGACGAGAGGATCCACGTAATAATTGGAGTATTGTTCCTTATATATTTTTGAGATGTATCTTGCATCTTCAGGAATTCCAAATCGCAATCCAAAAAAAGCTCCATCATGAGAGTAAAATGTTTGAAAATATTCTTCCTTATCTATTGATGATTGGCATTGATCTTTTATAATTATCGTAGGCAAGTTCCCCATCACTTTAAAGAATAGAAGTATTAGATTTCATTTTTTTCATTGGAAAAAAATGAAAACTAAAATTATAATGGTAAAAATGTTTTAAAAAATAAAGCGTTCGTATTCAATTACGTGTTGGTATAACAAACTGCATGAAAAAGAATATGGGTTTTTAATATAACCAAATTGCTGGTGATCTCCCGCTTTAAATCTTCGAAAAAAGTGTTATTGAACTTAGGAAAATTATTCATTTTTTAATTGCTTGCCAATTCCATAGTACATCAATAACACCCAAATGATTACTGTCAAGCTATAGATCGTATTTACTGTTCTCACAAAGTCAATATTTAATACGTTTGCGATCATTATTCCGTAGAGCAACCCTAGCAATCCAATAAACCCAACAATAAAATACAACCATTTTTTTTTCAAAAAATCACTAGAGAAGTTTCTATATATTATGAAAGAAGTATATAATACTGGAAAAATTGTCATAAAAGAGACCACACCCATGACGTAAAGAAAAAAGAATATATTCCAAACCGGATATCCTTGAGGATTAATATCAATCCCTCCTATAGGTATAAATAATCCCATCCCTGCTAATAAAACGGTATAAAAAACCATTAAAATATTTTGTTTTTTAGTAGTAAATGACACGGTGGAAGAGAGAATTATTAGGTTTGATACTAAAATAAAGATTAAACCTAAGAATATGAAAAAAATGGTAAGCACGTGAAGAATGATTATTGGAAGTTTTAAACTCTCAACATCAAACGGAGCATATATTATATTTATAATATTCCCTATAGCAATCGATATGTAAAAAGCACCAAAAATCTTGCTTATTCTTTGCTTAGAGCGGTGTAAAATTTTATAAGCGAGATAGAGAAAAAAAGCAACTATGATGGGTAACGAAATAAATACTATTATCAATCGAATTAGAGGGGTGGTCATTA
>DXJM01000464.1 GCA_019057355.1 Promethearchaeota archaeon
AATATATGATATAAAAATAAATAAAGTAAGTATAACATCATCTTAAGTATTTTAAGTAAAAAAAATAATAATTTTTTTTACAAAACACCATTATCAATCATTATTCACTCCATAGGTAAGAGGCTAAAGTGACGAAAATCGATAATGAAGAAAAAATATATACCAAAGAGAGGACCAAATTTCCCTATTGCTATGCAAATTATTGTGAAAATCATGATTCATGCCAACAATGTGAATTTAAAGAAAGTTGTATGCAAATCAAACAACCAAAAGAGCCTGAATGGTGTCAATAATTTATAAAAAATCCTTCGATTTAATTTACTAAAAAATTCAATATTATGAAAAATACCCCAAAATATCAAGGAATTGGCGGCAATAAATGGAAGTTTAGCGATGAAATTTATTTTAAATTGACTGGTCATACTGTTTCTTCAGGATATAATCCTTCCATTCCAGCTGTAATAAAAAGAATTCCCGGAAAAATTGTAGAAAAGAATATTTTCATTTTATGCTGGGGTAAACCGACCTTTAAGGATGTTGATTGTAATTATCTCTTTCATATATGCGATAAAAATAAAGTGGAATATGTTGTTTCAACTTCTTCAGGAAATACCGTAGAAGGTCTTGCTAGAACCATTAAAGATTATAATCACGAGACCAGAAAGAAGCTAAAAGCCATTCTTTTAGTTCCTGAACTCTCATCATTTAAAGTTGCAAGTCATGTAATAGAAAAAAATTCCTTCGTTAAATATGTAGTTTTAAAAAATTCTACATTAGATAGTATTCGAGAAGTCGCTGCAGAACTTATAAAAAAGATGTCTGATACCTATCACGTTATTTCGGCCAATGCCGATATGAAAACAGCAGCATACTCCCAGATAGGTTTACTTTGTAATCATTATAATCTGATGAATGGAGACACTTGTTATGTTCAAACGGTATCTGGTGGTGTTGGGGCAACGGGATTTATTGAGGCTGCTTATAAGCTAGATGCTAAACCTGAATTATTGCTTACGCAACCGACAAACGGGAACTCGACACCAATAATAGATGCATTGATAGCTCATGAAGAAGGAAGAGATCCGATTCATACAGTAGAAGAAGGAAATTATGAAACCTCTTCCATTGAGACTACTTTAGGTAGCGCGAAACCTATTTATGCCATAAAAAAATACATTCAATGGAGGGAAAGGGGCGGAAAGATAAAAGGAACCAAAATAACTCATGATGAATTGCTCCAAGATAAAAAAAAAGTTTTAAAAATATTAATGGATGCGGGAATTTATCCTGATGAGAAAATTGGAAATATATATTTTGATCTGGAAAAAAGTGGTTTCATTGCGATCACGGGAGCACTCAATTCAATTAATTTAATTGAAGCAAAAAACATTGTAATCAATTTTACAGGTCGAAACATCGACCCCCTTTCTATAATCCCTAAGACCGCTAAACCTCATATTTTATTCGATCCTCAAAAAAGTATTGATGCTTTACTAAAAGAACTCGACTTGGAATGAATTTATTACATGACAAGAGTTTATAGAAAATATCAACTTACTTTATTTAAGAGAAGATATTTATTTTATTATTAACATTAACACACCTTTCTTGGTTAATTAATTGACTGAAATATCCGAAATTTTTGAAGATATACCGGGAAAAAAAGTATTAATCTCGGGAAATGAAGCCTTTACCCGGGGGATTTTTGAATCAGGCGTGAGACTTGCTTCTAGTTATCCAGGAACACCTCTAAGTGAAGTTGGAGATTATTTAAAATATTTATCAGAGACCTCAGATGATTTTACATTTGATTATGCCTTAAATGAGAAGGTTGCCCTCGAATCTTGTATTGGAGCGAGTTGGGCTGGAGCTAGAACCATAGTGATGTTCAAGCACGTAGGATTGAATGTGGCTGCTGATCCTTTGCATACATTCCCTTATTCGGGAACAAATGGTGGAATGATCATTCTCTGTGGAGGAGACCCTGAAATACAATCTTCTACTAACGCTCAAGATAACAGGTTATTTTCACTTCATACAAAAATTCCGATTCTCGAGCCTGCAACAGTTCAAGAATGCAAGGAGTATGTTAAACTAGGATTAGAACTTTCTGAAAAATATAATATCCCCGTTTATATTCACGTAACTACTCGATTATGTCATAGCGAAGGGATTGTAACTTATGATAAAATAGAAAAACCACGAAAGTTAGGTCAGTTTCAGAAAGATAAGGAAAGATTTGTCAATACTCTATGGAAAGCAAGAAAAAACCAAGAGAATTATTTTAACAAGATAAAAAAAATTACCCTAAACAAAAAGCTATTTGAATCTCTAGCAAAAGAAAAGCACGAAAATACTGTAAAAAATATTGGTATAATAACGAGCGGAATTTGTTATAGCTACGTGATCCAAGCATGTAATAAATTAAAAATAAAACCACCCATTCTTAAATTAGGTTTAATTTATCCAATAAATAAGGACGGACTTCGTGATTTTATCCTCAAACACGAGATTAAAAAATTGATGGTTGTTGAAGAACTAGAACCCTTTCTGGAGAATTATATATTTTATA
>DXJM01000465.1 GCA_019057355.1 Promethearchaeota archaeon
CTGGTGATAGTATTCGACAATATATCGAGAATCAAAAAACGAGAGGGAGCGTTTCCTCCACCGACTGAAGTCGGTGGTTTCCACGCCTAATATCGACATTATGAAAATTAATAAAATGTAAAGTAATTTTTAGGGATTTCTTATTTCATTATTTTTTCCAATAATTTTCTTTCGGAGGTACGTTTCCTTCAGAGTTTGTAAAATAATAAATACTGAAAAATCATAATAAAAAATCCACTTTATATTTAAATATTGCTTACTAAATGTTATGGAATTAGATAATATTGACAAGCAAATTATTAAAGCATTATTTAATAATGGTAGAGAAAATCTGAAAAGAATCGCAAATAAAGTCTTAAAAAAAGATAATGAATCTATGAGCCATACTGGAATACGTAAGAGAATCACAAAAATGGAAGAATTAAACTTGTTAAAAATACAAGGGAATCTGAGTATAAAGAATCTTAAATATACTGCTGCTATTCTTCTAATGAAACTAGAGAATTTTGAGATCATTAAAAATGTAACAGAAGCCTATGAGGATTGCCCTCGAGTATTCATGTTAGCGCAGCTTTCTGGACAATATAATCTAATTCTGGGGATAGTAGGCCAAAATTTGGAGGTACTACAAAGATATTTGAATTATTGCGGACCTTCTAATAAAAAAGGAGTTTTACATACAGAAGTCTTGTTTTTATCGAGCTTTAACACTCCAAAGTTCCTTCCCATAAATCTCTATGGTGACATAAGCGTAGAAAGTAAATGCGGGAATCTTTGTAAAGAATGCCCGGCGTTCTTAGATGGAGATTGTGCAGGTTGTGGAAATTTTTAATTTTTTCTCTTATAACATGTTTTTTTAAATAAAATTAATAGTTTCAAATTTAAACTTTAATCCGAAGTTTGATTAAATCTGAAACTTGAATCCAAAATTTAAAATAAGTTTATAAAATTTACGAGTTCTGATGAAGATTCATTTATTTTTTATAAACAGAAAGATTTAATAAATTTCTCACTACTATATTAATAGGTGATGAAATGATAGTAAGTGATATGTATTCGATAAATGATCATGTGGATAAGAAAAAATTAATTTCATTATCTCCTTCAAGTAAATTTATTTTATATCTTTTGAAACACAAGGGATCCTTAAAACAAAGTGAAATTTTAAAAAGAACATTCCTACCTAAAAGGACTATTGCTTATTCTTTAAAAAAATTACAAGAAGATAATTTTATAAGAAAAGTTACCGATATAACTGATAAGAGAATAAGAATCTATGAAATTATTATTTAAAATTTTATCATGTCCAATTGATACCAAATGATTCCTCTTCAGATTAAATAAATAAATTTCTATAATTTGATTCTTCTTTCCAAATGCTTAATGATATATTTCACATTTTTCCTTTCTTTAATATTAAAAAGAGAATAAAAAGAAGGATTTTTAATAGATTTCCCATAATATGAATTTCCAAAAAATGTAGTTGTTTTTTTAATAGCCTGAAGTATTTTTTTTTTATCTCCATAATGTAAATAAATAGAAATATCATTAATTATTAGAATATGTGTGGGATTTTTATTAAATGCCTCAAGCGCTTCTGACGTAATAATATAATTTTGTTCGACAATTTCATGGAGTTCTTTTTTATTCCGAGCTGTCAAGCGTAGTGGAATGATATCGCCCTTTAAATTTACAAAATTACATGATTCATGACTTTTGCACTGATTCCTTAACTTTCCTCCAACATTTAAACCGTTTATTTCTTTAGATCTTGGAGCAAAATCTAAAATCGTGATATCATTTGGATTGAAATGTGCTTCAATTAAGTATTGAATAAATTTCTCAGTATGATATGTTTTTTTGGCATTAACATCACCAAATATTATTGTATGGTGACCGATATAATCTTGATATTCATGCAACCTCTGATTTTTCATAATATGTTGGAGGAAATAGATTGTTATTTAAAATCTTCCCAATTAATTCCGGTATTTTTTAAGATTTCTAAAATAATAAAACCTATAAAACAACCTGGTATAGAACTCATTGCAAATAATATCCAATAAAAGTAAAGCCCCTCAATAATTGTACCTAGTGGTGTAATCATACAAGCAATCGTCCCTCCAATAAAAACTGTTCCCAATGGTTCAAATAGAGCAGCATAATTTGCATGTGTAGGAGTCTTTTTTTTCAAAAAATGTGCTACTAATCCAACTATAAGGGCTCCTGATATACCACCATGAAATGCATGAATCGATCCAATCAGGAAGGAAAAACGTAAAACCGCTATACCAAGAGCTGTTATGCATGAAAAAATCAATCCTATTAAAACGCCCGTAATGGCGTTAATGATATGAGCAAAAGGATTAATTTTTGTTCCAAATATTGAGAAGTAAGCAAATGGATTTAAGTAACTTAATATAAAACCTAAAGCTATGAAGATCGCACCTATTGCTATCAATTTATTTGAAATTATTTTATTAGACATTTCATGATCATTTAATTTTCTCAATTTTAAAATTCTCTTTCCGTAAATATATTTTAACGACATTTTGGAATTAGTTTAATAGTATTTATAAATTAGTGCAATATTTGCCTTCTTCCTTCTCCCTTGAGATTTTTTTTAACCTTAATCATTCATATTCAATGGTACTTGGAGGTTTATTGGAGATATCATACACAACCCTATTAAATCCTTTAACTTCGTTAATGATTCGCGTGCCTATTTTTTCTAAAAGATCCCAATCAAGTTTTGCAAAATTAGCCGTCATGGCATCACGGCTTTCCACTCCTCGAATAGCACAAATATATTCATATGTTCGATAATCTCCCATGATACCCACAGTCTTAATGGGTAAAAAGACGCAGAATATTTGCCAGAGATCATTGTATATTCCTGCTTTTCTTATTTCGTCTATTAAAATATGATCTGCATCTTTTAGCGTCATCAAGTTCTCTTTATTGATAGGACCAAGGCATCTTACAGCAAGACCTGGTCCTGGAAATGGATGGCGCTCAATTAATTCACGTGCAAGGTCTAATTTCAATCCTATTTTACGTACTTCATCTTTATATAAGTCTCTAAGCGGTTCAATGAGTTTTAATTTCATTCCTTCTGGGAGCGTGAGATTATGATGAGATTTAATTTTAGCAGAATTTTTACTAGTAGCAGCCGTCTCGACTCTATCAGGATAGATGGTCCCTTGTGCGAGATATGTGATATCTGGATGTTCTTTTTCTAATTCAAGGGATTTTTTTTCAAATATTTCAATGAAAGTATGACCTATAATTCTGCGTTTTTTTTCAGGATCGTGAATTCCTTTTAATCTTTCAAGAAAAAGGTCTTCAGCATCGATATAATGAAAGTTTTTAAATTTCAACCGGTTTCGAAAA
>DXJM01000466.1 GCA_019057355.1 Promethearchaeota archaeon
GGAAACGCTCCCTCTCGTTTTTTGATTCTCGATATATTGTCGAATAATATCACCAGATACTTTTCCAGCAGTTCCACAATAATAACTTGCCGACCACACTGACTTTAGTCAGTGGTAATTGAGGTATTAGGAATTATATTAATCAAAAAAATCTAAAATTTAATAAATAACATAGATTTCACCGGAAGATACCTAAAATTAAAAAAGAAAAAATGTAAAAATTTAATTTTTACGCTTGATTATTTGTTTTCGGATAAGTTTTCTAAGTTCATCGCCTATGAATACACTGCTCGAGACCAAAATGATTAAAAGCCAATCTATCAAAAAAATAGGTGTCGTGCCTAGCAAGGAATTAAAGAAAAATAGGTACACCGCACAGACTTGGAGGGTTATTGAAATAATAATGGCTCCAATAAGATACTTGTTAGAAAATATCCCTAATTCAAAAAGAGATTTCGTTCTCGATCGACAATTGAGGGCATTAAACACTTGAAACATGGCCATGGTTGTAAAAGCAATTGTTCGCGCTTTATTTAGATTATTATTATATTGGTTCATGCTAAAAAAAAACATTAAGAGCGTACCAATCATCATGAGCGTACCAATATATACAATATTTATGAATATCTCCCTGTTAAATATAGGCTCGTCAGGATTCCGGGGTTTTTCTTTCATGACATTGCTTTCTTTTCCCTCCATTGCCAAGGTAACGTCCAATACACCATCAGTCACTAAATTGACCCATAGGATTTGGACAGGTGTAAAAATGAGAAACATTTCCTGGAATATTAGAGGAAATAAGATCAAGGCCATTAAAATGACGGCAATTTCCCCGACATTGGTGCAAACCAAATATTTTACGACCTTTCTCACATTATAAAATATCACCCTCCCCTCTTCGATAGCACTAACAATACTGGTAAAATTATCATCGGTCAGAACCATTTCAGATGCTTCCTTAGCCACTTCAGTACCAGTTATTCCCATTGATATGCCTATATCTGCTGCTTTAAGAGCTGGAGCATCATTTACACCATCACCCGTCATGCAGACGATGTGGTTTTTCCGCTTAAGAGAGGATACGATTTTAAACTTTTCTTCAGGAGATACCCTTGCAAAAATACTAGTTTTGTCTATTTTTTCATCGAGCTCCTTATCGCTCATGAGTTTTAACTCTTCTCCCGTAATGATAAAACAATCTTTCTCGTGGATGCCAATTTCGGTGCCTATCGCTTCAGCAGTGATTTTATGGTCGCCCGTTGCCATAATTACTTGAATTCCCGCCTCTCTACAGAGTTTTATCGATTTTTTTACTTCAGGTCTAGGAGGATCGATCATTCCGATAACCCCCAAAAACATGAAACTTTTTTCTCCTTTTTCTAAAGCCTCTTTAAAGCTCTCAATTTGATTTTCGCTGATCGTGTGATTGGCAAATGCTAAATTCCTTAAAGCATTTTTCGCCATTTCGGTGGTAACTCCATTAATTTTTTCGATTTCATTTTGAGTTAAATCTACAGGATTTCCATTAATGGATATTTTCGAACATAAATTTAATATTTCTTCTGGAGCTCCTTTAATATACACGTGGATCTCATCTGGTGAAATCTTATGAAAAGTAACCATGTATTTCAATTTTGAATTAAAGGGAATCTCATCAATTCTGGTATAGTTTTCTTCTATTTCTTCTTTATGAATCCCAATTTTAGAAGATAAAACGAGGAGCGCTCCTTCTGTTGGGTCTCCATAGATTTCCCATTTAGATTCTCCTGTATCTAGTTTATGACTTCTTAAACGAGCATTATTACAAAGCAAAGCATTAAAAAGTAACGGCCTGAGTGTTTTTATGCGGTTTATATCGATTTCCTCGTCATTAATTAGAAATTTTCCTTCTGGAGTAAACCCCACCCCTGTAACGTCAATAAATTGATCATCTACAAAAATCTTGCGCGCTGTCATTTGGTTAGTAGTTAATGTTCCCGTCTTATCAGTGCAAATTATGGTTGCCGCTCCTAAAGTATCCACCGCATGTAATTTACGAATTATTGCCTTCCTTCTTGCCATTCTATTCACGCCCACTGCTAATGTGATCGTCATCACTACGGGTAATCCTTCAGGGATTGCCGATACCGCGGTGGCTACCGTGAAAAAGAATAAGTCAAAGAGTTCTATTCCATCAATTAGACCTATCACGAAGGTCGCAACACTAGCAATCAAGGCAATAATAGCAAATATTTTTACCAAACCAGAAAGCTTGAGTTGAAGAGGAGTTTTTTCCTTTTCCGTTTTCTTGATTAATTCAGCAATTTGTCCAATTTCCGTGTTCATTCCCGTTTCCACGATTACAGCTTTTCCTCTTCCATATGTAACCACCGTTCCCGCATAGGCAATATTTGTTCTTTCCGCTACGATTGCATCATCATTGATGGCTTTCATCGTCTTTTTAACAGAAACAGATTCACCGGTCAACATTGATTCATCAATCTCGAGATTTATTGCTTCAAATATTCGCGCATCAGCAGGAACTTTATCTCCTCCTTCAAGAAGAATGATATCTCCAGGAACGATCTCAGTTGCCTTAATGCGCATTTCAACGCACATTCTATCTTCTGGGCAATTTCTAATCACGTCACACTCAGGACTGACCATCATTTTAAGTGCTTGTAAACTGCTTTCAGCTTTTAATTCTTGAATGTATCCAATTATCGTATTGAACAAAACAACGAATCCGATTACAATTGTATCGGCGTATTTTTCAAATATAAATGTAATAATCGCAGTAATAAGGATGATATAAATGATTGGATTTTTTAATTGGGCAAGAAGGATGTGGATTTTACTAATCGGCTCCTCTTCTTGTATTTGATTACGACCGTATATTGTTAAACGTTTTTCAACCTCCACATCGGTAAGTCCTCTTGGACTTGTTTTCAAATGCTTGAAAACATCTTCTATATTATTACCATGCCATTTCATAAAGATCTTTTTTTTTATTATAATAGATGCTAAGTTAGCCGTATCATAATTAAATTCAATGTATTTTTCATACTTTTCTTGAATAAATAGTATCTTCAGTTATTGGAGTTGCCCCAATTATATACGAATAACAAGAACATTATTTCATGACATTTATAGTAGTCCCTTTTTTTTAAAACTTATCTCTATAAAAAATAGAATTAGATGATGAATAATTGTTAATTTTCCCTCTATGCTTTTTCTATTTAGGATCAAGAGTATGCATTCAGTATTATCAGAATAGTAAGCTTAAATAAAATTACCATATATTCTCCCTTATAATAACTATTCTATTCTCTATTGATACTTTTATGAATGTTTCATAAGTTGTATTTCCAATATTTGTATTTTTCATACTTTTTTAATATATCTTGAATATAATCAGCTCAAATTTCATATTGGGTAATTATAATTCTCAAACAGGTTTAAATATGCTTTTAGATTTCTTTAATACAATAAAATAAAATAAAATTAAAAAAAAAAAATAAAAGATAGAAAGAGCACCAAGCAGAGAAACAGAATAAACCACAGTGCCCGCCGTACCATTAAAAAAAAACAAATACAACAC
>DXJM01000467.1 GCA_019057355.1 Promethearchaeota archaeon
GTTAACTTGTAAACTTAAGACTTAAATAAATTCTTATCTTTAAATGTAAATAGTTACAATAATATATGAAAATCACTATTTCTTAGAAATTAATTAAATACTAGGATCGATAGAAAGAAAATGCAACAATATAATAATGAAGATGAGTCTGAAAAGGAACAGTTAGAAAAAGAAAGATTGGAAGAGGAAAGACTCGAAAGAGAGATGCTTGAAATGCAAAGAATGGATAGACAAAAAGATGAAAATAAGCTTTTTCCTAACAATATGCTTTTTGTAATTCCGAGTTGGAGTGCTTTATTGGGTTATCCCCCACTAGGTAAATACGCGAATCACGATGTATTAAATATAGAAACTGATCTCGTTCTCTTTTTGTGTGGTTATGATTATTCGATTGAAACAAAAAATGGTTACCTTCACTTTTTATTTGGGTTAGGGTTTTATTTTCTTAAATTTGAATTGGAATCCGGTAAGTACATAACAGACCATAGGATTTTAACAGGATTAGTCCTTACAGATTTTGTATACGATCACATGGCAACATCGAAATCCATTACATTAGAGGAAGATCGAGATATTGTAATTGCTGAAAAAGTAATTAGAGTTCCAGTTAATTTATCAGATAAACCAGAAAACCATTTGACTTTCATAAAGGGCGCGTTAATGAGGAATTTTTTCATCCCTTATAAAGATATTTTTTTGGAATTTATTTCTCACATACAAGATCCTCTTGCATATGATATTCATAGACACGGTCACATGTTATTAAGCACTCACTGGAATTATTATAATAAAATCTTAGTTGCTGAAAAAATGAGAGTAAATCCATACAAATCCTACATGAATTCTATGGCTGGATTGAATGGGATTGTCTATAATGCAGATAACCTTTTAAATGAAACAATGTCTTCTATTAATCTCCAAATAATTGAACAGAACATTACCTATTTAAAAGGAGTTTATTCAAGTGTAGCTTTTGATCCAATGTATATATTTTCGATATTAGAAAATGCATCTACGATGTTTAGTTTGGAGGGTTCAAAAATACCTACAGACCCTGGTACGACCCCTAAACAAGCTTTGTTTGCCTCCACCGCAGATAGAATGGATGCATTTATTAGCTGGCCAATTCAATATCCAAGAAGGGCGAGAGAAGAACCCCAACCACTTCCACCAATCATACAACAATATGCGGACTATCTTCAGAAAGGCACTTATCAAGGTGCAGACAATGAAAAAATTAAGCAACCTCACTATGAGCGTGACTATTTTGAGATAAATGCTCTAAAAGCAGGAAAAGTGCAATTTAAATCCCTTCCTGCCCCTCCAGAAGTAGATATTAAAAAAATACTAAATTATCTCAAGGAGATAATACAGGGAGAATACGAGATGCGTTTAATTGGGACTGCTTTTGAAATAGCTCGGGATAAAATGAGACAAATCAGCATTAGTTCTATTTCAGGTCTTCAAAAGAATATTTGGGAGATGAGCAAATATGCAAATATTTATTCTAAAAAAGAATCGAACTTGGGACTTCCAATAAAAGATAAAAACGAATTACTCGAAAGAGTTCATAAATGGATTTTTGAAATTGAAGATGTGGAAAGAAAAGAAAGGGAGAGATTGGAGCACATTAAATTAGAAAAAGAAAGACAAGAAAGGCGAAAATTGGAACAAGTTAGATTAGAAAAAGAAAGACAAGAAAGGCAAAAATTAGAACAAGTTAGATATGAAAAGGAAAGGAGAGAAAGAGAGATATTAGAACGGGAGAGGCTGGAAATGGTAAGGTTAGAAAAAGAGAGAATGGAAAAAATTGAAAGAAAAAAACAGGAGGAATTAAGGTTAAAGGAAGAACGAAAAAATAAGGAACGGGAAGTAGAACTTGCCCTGCAAAAGGAAAAAAGAGAGCTTGAAAAGTTAAAAAGAGAACGAAAGTTAAAAGAAAAGCTAGCAAAACAAAAAGCAAAAAAAGAGAAACAATTACACAAACAAAGAGAAAAAGTGGAAAAAAAAAAACAAAAAGAACAGCAGAAACTTCAAAATTTATAATAGTAATTACATACCTTTAAAAAAAAGAATTATAGGTGTCCGACAAGGAATTGAGCTGGAATGGGCGATTTTTTGCGATCTTTGTAAAGGGGCTTTAGAAGAATTTGTGGGTACATCAGAAAATAATGACCCACAATGTATATCAGCTTGTCCTAATAATGCCATTTTCATGAGTTCAATTGAACGAATTGGTAGTGAATCTAAAGTAGAAGCAATTAAGAGAATTTTCTATCAGAATTCCGCAAATAAAATTAAGAACGAGAACAATTAATGTTATATCAATAATTTTATTGATTTCCCCTATAAATTTAGAAACCATTTTAATTTATCTTGAATTTTAAAAGTAAAAATAATAGATAATATACATAATAAAGTAAGTAAGTAAATGACTAATAACCAATATATTAATGCGCACACGAAAATATTTTGTCTAATAGGTCATCCTGTAGAACATTCAATGTCTCCAACAATGTGGAATCCTGCCCTCAGAGAATTAGGGTTAAACTATGTCTATATAGCATTGGATGTCCATCCGAATAATTTAGAAAATGCAATTCGCGGTTTAAAGGCTTTAAACATTGAAGGAATGAACGTTACCATCCCTCACAAGGAAGAGGTCATCAAGTTTCTAGATGAGATTGAACCCATGGCACAAAAAATAGGGGCAATTAACACGATAAAAAATGAGAATGGGCGTTTAATTGGAAGAAATACTGATGCTGGAGGTGCTAAAAAAGCACTATTGGACGCGGGATGTAAACTTGAAGGAAAGAAGGTTTTATGCTTGGGTGCTGGAGGGGTTTCAAGAGCCCTATGTTTTATTCTTTCTGAAGATGTTGAAAAAATCGTTTTAACTGATCTTTATGAAATGAGGGCTAAAAACCTAGCCAAAGAGATAAAAACACAATTAGAGATAAATATTGAAGCAAAATTGAGTAAAGATGATATTCTTAGAACTGAAATTAAAAAAGCTGATATACTTATTAATGCTACTCCTATAGGAATGTTCCCAAATGTAGATCAATCCCCTGTTTCTCCTGAGCTTTTACACGAAGGCCTTTTTATTTATGATGTAATATATAATCCCTTAGAAACAAAGTTAATGAAAGATGCTAGTAAAATTGGATGTAAGACACTTGGTGGTTTGGAAATGCTGGTCAATCAAGGCGTCTTGGCGTTTGAATGGTGGACGGGAAAATCTCCTGATAGTACATTAATGAAAAAGAAAATCATCCAATATCTTGATTTGAAATAACCATAAGTTATGTTCAAAAGAATATCTTCCTCCCCTCTATTTAGGATTAGATAGATTTGAGATTGCATACTGTCGTTTAGGAAATGATTTCGAATATCGCTTTCTTTCTGATTAAAAATAAATTGTTTGAAATTATTATTAAATTTAGTTCAATTAGTTTAATTAATAGATTAAATTGTACATATTTAATTTCATTTTTACCATTTTTACATGGTAAATTCGGATTTTTAAGAATGCAAAAAAACCCAATTGTTTATTTGAGTCAAAATAAGGATATCAGTATAGCTGTTAAAAATTGCATAACCCAGATTAAATTACCCAATTTAACGGGAAAAACGGTATTATTAAAGCCAAATGTTGGACGAGAAGCAGATTCTACAAGTGCTGTGAATACCAATCCTGATGTAGTTGAAGCGGTATTTAACTATTTAAGTCAAAAATTTAAAGCAAGATATTTAATAGGGGATTCTCCAATAATAAATACCGATACACGAAAAGCATTTGAACAAGCTGGCTATTCAAATCTATTAAATAATGAAAATATTGAATTTGTTGATTTAGATAGTGGATATCCTATTGATTGCGATATTCCAAATGGAAAAATCTTGAAAAAAATACAATTAACGCGATATTACAACCAAATTGATTATTTAGTATCCATTCCTGTATTGAAAATGCACATGCATTGTGGGGCTTCTTTAAGCTTTAAAAATCTCAAGGGTCTCATATATAAACGTAATAAAACAATATTACATCATCTTCAAGCCCCCGAACTTATCAATGAGCTAAAGAAGTCAATTAAAAAAGTTAAAGAATTAGATGTCGCCATCTCAGATCTTGCACATGTACTACACTCAGACCTGAATATAATTGATGCTTCATTTGTTCAAGAAGGCATGGGCCCCTCTTCTGGAAATGCTGTTAAAATGGATACTATAATTGTTTCTACTAATTTTCTAGCTGCTGATATTGTTGCTCTAGCTATAACTCAACCAAAATGGTGTTTAGAGGATGTCCCTCACCTAAAATTAATATCTGAGTACTTCCCTGAAATGCCAAAAAGCATGAATGATATTATTACAAAACCAAGCAATATATCGAATTTTATTAGGCAAATAGAACCTCCACCAACATCAATCAGTATAAAATACAAGAATGTAAGATTGATTGATATTGATTCATGTTCCGCATGTTTATCTACGATTTTTAATTTATTGAAAAATAACAAGGAATTCATCGATACTCATTTCTCTTCCGAACATCCTTTGAATCTAGCTATAGGAAAAGGAATCAAACAATCAGATCTTTATGAGGAAACTTATCTTATAGGAAATTGTACTGCAAATAATAAAGAGAAGGGAATTTTTATTCAAGGTTGCACGCCTATAGAATCAGAAATAATGCAAAAAATCAAAGAAAACACGAATCTTGATAAAATTTATTAAAAAAAAAATTAATCAATTTTAAAACCGCAATAAGCACAAAATTTTCCCGCTCTTTCAAGCTTAACGCCACAATTTAAACAAAATTTTGCTCTTTCATCGTTCTCTTGTTTATTTAATTGATATAATTGTGCATGAGAACTTACATTATAAGGATTTGCTATTGCTTGAGGTGTTGGTTCTTTAATTACTTCTAGCTGGCAAATACTATTACAATGAACACATCTGTTTTCTGGTTTACTGAAATAAATACCAAAATAGAGGAGTAGTCCGAATCCCGCGGTAAATATTGCTAAAAATATCACAAGACACCAGTTTATTTCTTCTCTTGTGACTAATACATTAGCCTTACAATTAGGGCAGTAGAGTGTTGTCATTTTTTTTCTTTTCTTTGATTTATGTTTAATTAATATATCAAAAACAATACTATAAAAAAAAAATGGAGTCCAATTTTTTTGATTTTGATTAGCTTTTAATTCCTTGATCCGCAATTAGAGCAAAAGTTAGCTTCATAATTCAATTGTTCTCCACAAAAGGAACAATATCTCGTTTTATTCTCTAATGGACCTTTCTCTTGAGGTGGTTGAGATAGAACTGGTTGCTGATAATTTTGGGATTGAAAACTCGGTTGAAAGGAATGAGAAGATGCAGTTTTCGTAATTTTATATCCACAATGAACACATCTATCAGCCGGTTTACTATAAAAAACCGCGAGATATATTATAAAACCTATACCTGCCGTAAAAAGAAGGAGTATTATTGCTAAGCAGACATCAAAATCACCACGATTGAGCATCACGTTAGTTTTACAACGATCACAATAACCAGTAATCATTTTTTTATCCTCTTATGTTAATGTGAAGGAATTAATCTTATATAATTTTATTCCTTATATAATCGAACCCTACAAGATGGGCATTTCCGTGATTTATTACTAATTGTTTCATGGCAAAAGGGGCACGTTATAACATCTGTTTTTTCAAGTTCATTAATTGTTTTTTCAACTTTGATCTCTTTTATAATACGCTCTAATTGGGCTTTAGAACCTGGAAATTTATCGGGAGATTCATAGAACTTGAGTTCATTCGAACAATAGTTACAATATTTTTTTTTTTTTAATATGAAAATGATAATATAAAAATAGTGGCAAAATAATACCCAAACTAGCTATAATGGCTATTCCCCAAATGTGAAAATAAAGATCATTCTCGATTTTTCTTTTGGGCTTTGCTGGGTTCCCACAGGTTTTACAATAAGGATAATATATTACTTTTTTTTTTTTAACTTGTATAACTACATCTTTTTTTTTCATAATGTCGATATTAGGCGTGGAAACCACCGACTTCAGTTGGTGGAGGAAACGCTACCTCTCGTTTTTTGATTCTCGATATA
>DXJM01000468.1 GCA_019057355.1 Promethearchaeota archaeon
ATAATTATAAAAAAAATTCTTTATATAAGAGGAGTAAATAAAAAATGTGCTTCAATGAAAAACAAGTATATTGATGAGTGGTGTAATGAATTTGAAGACATCATCCTCTAATTACATGATGATAAACAACCTAAAAGTATAAAAACCGAATTATTTTCCCGAAATCGGGTGGAATCTTATTAGAATTGGTCCATTGGCTGACATTATCTGATTTTAAACTGGATCTTAATAAACTCGTTGATAACGCTTTAAATTTTGAACTTTATAGAATACATGGAGTACCTAATAAAGAAAACTCTAATTGAATTTATTTGCTATTATTTATATCTTATTAAAATTTCTATATAATATTCCTCGTTTTAGATAATAATAACCATTCGATTAAGAGATAACTACATGAGCGACAATGATTTTATCTCAAGAGTAAAATTATTTTCAAAAAGCTGTTCTGAACAAGATGATATTCATGGGTACCCACATGTAAGGCGAGTTTTTAAAACTTCTATTCAATTAGGACATCAGTTGAATGCAAACATGTTAATCTTAAAAATATCTTCTTTGCTTCATGATATAGGTCGAATAAAAGAATCAGTTGATTCAACCGGTAAAAATCATGCAGATATATCCGCGGAAATGGCTTTAGAATTTCTAAATTCGAATCAAGGTATTCTCTCACGTGAGGAAATAAATCACGTGATTCATTGCATAAGGGCTCATTCCTATTCAAATGAGGTGATACCGAAAACCCTTGAAGCTAAAATTTTATCTGATGCAGACAAGTTGGATGCGATGGGAGCAATTGGTTTGTATAGAACCATTGGATTTACCATAAAAAGTCATCATGGTATCGATATGGTAATACGCCACATGGAAGAAAAAATATTACAGTTAAAGGATAATTTATATTTAGACGCATCTAGAACTATGGCTGGAGAAAGGCAACAAATATTGGTAGATTTTTATAAAAACATTAAAAAAGAAAAATAAATCTCCACGTGATATTAAAATAATCCATGCATGTGGATTTTAAAAAGATGCCCATTAATTCAAGTAAGGACCCGTCTTGGAATTTGGGTTATTCTTAATCTCTTTAGGTGTTCCCTCGGCAATCAATTCTCCTCCTTTTGGACCCCCTTCTGGACCTAATTCAATGATATAATCGCAATATCTAAGAATATCTGCATCGTGCTCTATGATTAGAATGCTATTTCCCTCTTGAATTAACTTTTCAAGCAATTCTATAAGTTTCACGGCATCATAAAACGAAAGACCAACTGTGGGCTCGTCAAGAATGTATAAATAATTACCCTTGCGAGTTTTCCCGATTTCTCTTGCCAATTTCACTCTTTGGGCTTCACCACCGCTTAACGTGGGAGCGGGCTGGCCCAAAGTCATGTATCCCATTCCGATTTCATCAAGAATCTTGAGAACGTTCGAAATAGCGGATTGATTTTTCAATAATTGATTAGCTTCGCTAACGGTCATCTCAAGAACGTCTGAAATCGATTTCCCTCGGTATTTAATTTCCAATATTTCCGGCTTATACCTCAAACCCTTGCATTCTTTACAGGGAATGGCAAAACTGCTAAAAAATGAGATGCGGAGGTCTTGTTCCCCTATACCTTTACAAGCAGGACATCGTCCATTCTCTGAATTATATGAAAAATGTCCGGAAGTGTAACCTCTTTTTTTTGCCTCTTCTGTCTTGGCAAAGAGGTTTCTAATTTTGTCCCAAATACCAATATATGAACAAGGAGTTGAGGTTTTAATGCGAGATATAGGTTTTTGATTTACAACGACAACACCATCTAAATATTCCCAACCCTCAACGATTCCAGAATACTCCAATAGATATTCATCGTTTTCATCATCTTTTTCATTCTCCCCATCTCCATTCTTCGTTTTCTTTGAATTTTTTACCCCCCTCTTAAAAAAAGGTGACATCAAGGGAACTAAAGTGTCTGAAATTAAAGAACTCTTACCAGAGCCTGATACTCCCGCAATTCCAACCATCATTCCTAAAGGAAGTTTAACCGTGAGATCTTTCAAGTTGTTGGTGTTCGCATTCTTAATCATCAAGAATTTCGTTTCTTTATTGATTTTTTTTCTCTGTTCATCGCTTTTCTGGGGAAGGGAGTTCCTTCCTGAAAGATATTGCCCCGTAGGGGAATTTAGGCTTTTTTTGATTTCGTCTATCATGCCCTGATATATTATTCTACCTCCATTAATGCCTGCTTCAGGACCAATTTCAATTATTTCATCAGCTATGTCTATAAAGCGCTTGTCATGTTCCACTATGATAAGCGTGTTTCCCAAATCTCGCAATTCTTTCAAAATATTAATTAAAGATTCTTTTTCTCGTTCATGCAAGCTCATGCTAGGCTCATCTAAAATATATACGAGTGAGTCTAATCCCCCTTCTAGATGAGTCATTAGGGAAAGTCTTTGGAGCTCTCCCCCGCTCAATGTCGGCAATGGCCTATTTAAATTCAAGTAAGGAAGCCCTACACTGATCATTCGCTTCAAGGATTTTAAAAGGCTTTCTAATATTGATTTACCTTGTGGATTTTGCATTTTTTTTTCCCCTAGCTTTTCTAAAAACGTTATCAGTTTATCAATCGTCATCATGGATAGTTCTCCGATGTTTTTATCCCCGATTTTTATTTCGCGTGCTTGTTCATTAATTCTATATCCTTTACATTCCTCGCATTTAACCATTGACATGTAATTTTTAACTATTTTATCCCTTCTATATGTACTTTTACTTTCATCCAATGCCCTATTTATATGCGGGATAATACCCTCAAAAGCTCTCGCCAACTCCCCCGAGAATGATTTTGATTCCCATTGGAACTTTAATTTTTTCCCACTTCCGTGGAGAAATACATGTTTAATATTTTCGGGCAAATCTTTATAGGGCGTTTTTATATCGAATTTATAAAACAAGGGTAACTGCTCTACAAATCGAATCTGATCGGCAAAAACCGCCGAGCCTGCCTTGGTAATCTCGATTAAAGTCCTATTATAATCTTGAACGATCATTTCCTCCGTGAGATGCATTGTATATCCACGTCCCTTACAATTTAGACACATTCCACTCGGTTCGTTAAATGAGAAATGCTTGATCTGTGGACGATCGACAATCATAGCACAAGTCTCACATTCTAAACGGGAATTCACCTGTTCTTTGCATATCGGGCACACTAAAAGCCCCTCGCTAACAAATAGCATTCGAAGCAAGCTATATATTCCTGTCTTGGTGCCTACTGTGGATCTTGGATTTATAACTCGAGTTGTGCGCTGTTCAACGGCTACTGTAGGACTTAAACCCTCAATCAAATCAAAGGGTTTAACATCTTCAAATTTAGGTGGAAAACCTATAGACTGCAAGTAACGATTCATTCCCTCATCGAAAATGATATCAAATGCTAAACTTGACTTTCCAGAACCTGAAACTCCGGTTATTACTATAATCTTTTTTTTTGGGATGTTTACACTAATATTTTTAAGATTATGAATTTTTGCTCCGATAATTTTAATCTCATCCATTACTATTACAAGCCTCTTTTACCTATTTTAATATTTTTATGATATACCCCGCATTTTATTTGGATTTAGTTTCTTTCCACAATCATAGCACTCTGCATCGTGAACGCAAATATCACCTCTACAATTAGGGCATGTATAAAGTTCCTTTTGTTCTAAGAGCCACTTTTCAACTCCAATTTCTTTATTTCGTTGCAAGTTCTCTATAAAACTCACGTGGTATCTGTCTTTATAACGATTATCAAGGTTTGTCAAGTTTAAACATGGAAATTTATCGCACTCAAAACAAAATTCGATGTCATTTTTTCTAAGGGCAGGGCAATCTCGTCTTATAAAAGCACACTTTTTATTTCTTATCCTGCAACCTGTACAACCAGATTTTCGACCTTTCTCTTCAAATAGATCTTTTTTCAATAGAAGATAATCTCTGCAAGTACCACAATACATGCCGCATGGCGCAGCTATATTATTTTTTACCATAAATGTCCCTCCTAAATTTTAATTTTTGATAACCTTTTAAATAATTCTTCTTCTTTTCCTTGGATCACCAGAACGATATCGCGCAAATCATCGAGATTCACGTGGTTTATACACCTATCTTTATATTCATCAGCTGCATTTTTTAAATTATTGGCAAGCAAGCTCCAATTACGTGCCGAATCCCCAATTATACTAATGCATTCTTCAATAATCTTAAAGTCTTCACTATTCCACGCTCTTGATCCCTCCTTGAGCTCTTGAAGATTGAGTAATTCTTCCAGAAAGGATTTGTATAAGTTTCTAAATAATGCCCCACCAGTGCCCCACGTTTCAATATACCGATGTATTAATTCAAACATAATTCTTGCAAGCGAGGATTCTTCACTTGAAGCGTTTTTTTCGTTCCCTTTTAATGTATTCTTCCATTCAGGTATTTTTTTTGCAAATAACTTTAATCCCTGAATCCCCTCATTATTCATGGAGGGTCTTAACATGTTATCTGTGACTTTTTTTATAGCAAGTTTTATTCCTGCTGTTAATGGGGGTCGTTTGTCATCATGTCGTTTATACATTGAAAATTGGGCGTTTTGAGGCCGCATGAATTTAGGCCCAAATTCAGAACTACGTGCCTCCTTGAGGATTTCAATTGGTACCTCCTGAAAACCTTTATATTCAGAATCGCTCACAAATGCGATCATTTCTTTATCATCATATCCAACCAGGGTAATTGCATGTCCTCCAAAATGTATATCTTCCTCTTGCATGAAATAGGGCAGGAATACAAGGTCAACCTTGAGAATCAAGGGAATATTTTGATCCAACATTTTCTTTGCCTCTATCCACGCTTTATCCCTACTGGTAAATGTTTGCTTTTTAAGATTTATCCCCAATAACAGGCATGCCAGTGAATCAGATTCGAACGTTCTATTTTTACCTCCTAAAAAGAATGGAATTTTAGAATCGGACATAAACGAACTTAAACCTTTCGTATCAAAATAGATGAATCCCATGGTGGCATCAAGTCCGAATGCTAATGCTTCGGACATGGGAAATCCATTATATTCAAACAAATCCCTTATTGCTGAGGATTCACAATGGCATCCTACTACATGTCTAAATCCTTCAATCACGTGTCTACTA
>DXJM01000469.1 GCA_019057355.1 Promethearchaeota archaeon
AACCAATTTTTTTTATGATTCTCATCTTTTACCCCTTCGAAAAGACAATAGGCTAATCAAGCTCAAAAGTCAAGTAATTCTATAGGCTGATTTTTAATATAACTTTGATCATATGGGATAAATTTGCGTTTTATGCTTTCTATAAGGAGAGGCAAAAAATCCGCCGCATCTATTTATTTCGCTACATCCTGAACATTGCTCTAAATATATATTTTTCCACTCTGAGATTGATTTGCATGTAAAGTTCCATATATCTTTTGACAGCAGGCATAACTGTTCATTATAAACTGATACATTCATATCACTTTGAGAAAGATAAAAAACAGCATCTCTTAAATATTGCGAATACTCTTTTGGACTTACCCATAATTTTTCTATATTTTTCTTTGCCATTCCTTCAACCTCCATTCCCATAAAAGCAACGTGAATAACAAATGGTAAATTGTGGTAAATGAATCTCGCAATTTGAGGAAGCCTTATATAATTTAAAGACATTACCACAATTCGAATCTCAACGTGCTGTTTATTCGCCGCTAGGTTATATAAACCTTGAATAGTCTCTCCAAAAGCGCCCTTTCTTTGCATGATGTAATCATGCTCCATATCTGTATCCGCATATAAAGGCACACAAAAAACCATATTTTTTAAACCAATCTGACTAATTCTTTTTACATAATCATTGTTCTTAAGCAATATCCCATTTGTTAATATCTGAATTTGGGTATTTGGTAGGTACTTTTTGCATTGTTTTAAAATCCTAATGAGACCATTCCTTAATAAAGTCGGCTCCCCACCAGTAATTCCCAAAGCTTCGGTTTTCTTATCCATTAGTTTAATTATTTTCAAACAAAGCCCTGTGTTATCAGGCGCATTTTCTATGGGAGGCTGAGGACACATAATACATCTACAATTACATTTAGCTGTCGGAATAATTGAGTTATGAATAGATCGTTTTTCATACTCAACTATTATTCTTCCGCTACTCATATCCAAGAATACGATATCTCCCTCATTAAGGATCTCAATCCCTCTTATGCTGTGAATAATAGGCAGCTTCAATCCCCGAGCATCGCTCTCTCCTATTTTAATTGGAGTCAATGCTGCTCTAAAGCCCCTAATTTTGTTGTTTATGGAAGAGGTTACTAATATGCTATGTTTGGCCCCTTTCTTCTTTACTTCACTTATAGAGATTCTCCCAATTATCTGCTTGGTGGAATTTACTGGAATCCCTTTTAGAATTCGCAAATGCCTATCCTCTATTAAGTCCTTTAATTTCGTCAATTGAGCGATTTGTTATCCATGACCAGAAGACATTCATTATGTCTTGATTATTTTCTTTAATAAGTTCCATCAAATGTCTGATGACCAAAAAGTTTAATTGATGGAATTCCGACGTAGGTCTGTGCCCTATCAAATCATTTTGACCATAATAATTTCTTACAGGATCAGCTCCACAGTACACTTGAAAAGCACATTCGGAGCATTGAGGCAAGCTCTCAACACAAGAATTCTCAATTGCTTCTTGAGTCACTGTTCCTTTGAATATCTCCTCGTAGCTGTTCCTACGGACATTCCCCATTAAGAATCTATGGTCCCCCATTTTAGCGAGCATTCTTGCCTCATCAGATACAAACACATCTCCATTAAATCCATAGACAGCGCAACCAATACCTGTGCCTGCAGGTGATTGAAGATCAACAAACCCCACAGGAAAAGGAGTTAGTATCTTGGTTAAAATAATTGTTGCATATTGCTCTGATATCGTAACTCCATCTAGATTTAATTGGATAATATAAGTCAATGCTTTTTTATAATTTTCAAAAAACGTCTCGACATCGTATCCCAATTTCTCCTTGGTGGCTCTTCCGAATGGATGTAAGGTGCGAATAAAAATTGAACAAAAGCCTTGCTTTAAATATTCATCAATCACCTTATTTAACTGGCTCACATTATTCTTGGTGGTTACCATCAAGGCATCAACACGATGATTCCCTAGTTTTTCTTTTGCTAATTTAATGTTTTTAGAAATGATGTCATATGTTCCGCTCCCTTTTCTTGTTATTCGATTTGCATCGTGTATGTCCTTGGGACCGTCCAAAGAAGTAGATATCCATATGTTATGACCTTCAAGATATCTTAATATCTGCTCATCAATTGCCAACAAGTTCGTACAAATGACAAATTCTAATCTCTTATGATGAATCTTGTTTAGTTTTTCCGAATATTGGACGATATATTTAACTATCTCGAAGTTGAGTAACGGCTCGCCTCCTTGAAATTCTATTTTTATTGTTGGAGAAGGAGATTTAAAAACCATATCAACGCATTTTTTCGCTGTATAGAGATCCATATCAAACTCGGTTTTAGTTTCATCTTCGCTACTTGCTTGGCAATATCTGCACTTTTGATTACACCGCAAGGTCACAATGAAGATGTGTAGAGCCGTAAAATCATTTAAAAAGCTCTTTTTTGTTCGATATTTTGTTGCCAACAAATAAATCGGGAGAGTTGGATCAGAATTAGTAACAATATGCTTACTTTTAAGATTAAGAAATGTCTCGCTATTAGTTTCCAATTGGTAGCTTAATAATCGCGCAAAATCATCTTCGCTCAGAAAAATAAATTCCCCAGCTTCGTTTACTAATAATACGTCCTCATTGAAACGCATGAAGCGATAAGGAAATAATAAATAAGGTTTTTCAGATTGCATGCTTCTTAATTTTGTTTTTTAAATCTGCAAAACTAACGGGCCTAAATGCCTGTTCAACTATTAGTCTCCTTATATCAGAAAACAAATTGTCGTTTTCATATCTTACCTGCTGATCAATTAGCTCATCCCAAAATTGATTTTCGATCTGTTGGAGATCAGCAGATTCCTTTTTAGGAGTAAGAATTACTTTTATGCTTGAGTTTTTTTCTGTCTCTGTCTTTGTATGACATCTATCTTGAAATATATAACAGGTTTTTAAAACAGCAACCTTGTCGTAAAGAGATGCGTCAAATTTGATAATAAGCTTCTTTTCTTCTTTGAGTTTGTTTTTCTCTTTCATAATTTTCTCCTTGATTCATCTTTTTCTTTTTATTTAACCACCTTTCTTGTTAGCCGATATAATTTATAATTCTCCCCCAAATAGATAAGTTCTTTTTCCTTTGAATCTATGTAATAGTATTGCTGTGAATATCGTTTTTCATCTACACTTTCGCGTCCCATAGTTTCCAAATAAAAAACATCCTTTGACCTAATAATACTATCTATCCCCTCAGTTGGGATTAAATTATCAATTGAGCAAAAATCTATCAGCTTTAAATCTGAGCTTCCATATATTTGAAAAAGTATATGCTCTGATGTAATTAGTATATCATCCTTGTTACTCAAATATTCTAATGTTTTCAATGCTGGGCTGATTCTTACATTATATTCATCTTCCACGAAATAAGCTCTGCACTTAAGGCTAGCAAATATAGAAAAGCCTAAAATGAAGATCGCTAAAGCAATGCTGATTGATTTGCTGATATAAATATATGCCCTATCATTTCTTAGTTTTTTGAGCCATTCCCACAAATAATAAATCCCAAAACCAACAATGATAGAGTACACAAAAGCAATGCTCAACATGTATCTTAGGGCCTCATCCTTAGCAACTGGAATCCCTCTTGTGAAGTAGTAGCTTCGGTAATGGGCAGTATAGAGGACAAAATAAAAGATAAATATGACGATTGGGAATATCGCTTTTTCCCTTCTTAATCCGAAGAGTATTCCGAACAAAAATAATACAGAGTAAACCAGATACCATTGGATATCAAAGAATGATTTAGCAAATATCGGGGCCAATGCTTTGAAAAACGAAAGCGAGAAGGGATTTACCCCTATATCACCTCTATTGATTTCGACCGCAGTCTGAAATTTCAATACAAGGACGCTAAATATGAAGACTATAAAGATGACCGGGAGGGATATTAAGAACCTATTTCTCTGATTTCTATCTTTAAGCTTCTTATTGCAAATCAAAGAAATCAATCCGGCAATCGGCAGACAAAAGACCAAAGAAACGTTTGCAGTCTTAATTAAAATCGAAAAGACCATTGTGAAAGCTATAGCTGTTAATCCCAAAACATTGGTAAATAGCGAATCTTTTTTCTCCTCTTCCAGACAGCTATAGACCAGATAAAGGAACAAAACAGACGCTAGGTAGGCATTTGATAGAGGCTCGGTTAGTGAAGTGGAGGCATAGACGTTGAAAATTGGTATCGTCATATAGACGAAACTACAGATAAGTGCAAATGAAAGCTGGTCTATCATGAGAAGGGCGAGCATAAAAACAAAAGCAATAGAAATTCCGGAAAATAATAGCGAAATGATATTGGAGATATTTATTTGATAGCTAAAAAGGTGGTAACCGAGATTGATGAGATATGGATATCCCAAAAAATTCGTTACGAAGATTGCCGACATTCGGCAATCTTTTATACTTCCATAAATACAAGAAGTCGGATAATAGGGATTGATTTTCGAGAAACCATATTGTCCCTCATAGATGGCTCTTGCCGAGGCTTTATAGATATACGAGTCCTCGTATTCCAGCCCATCGAAGAAGTTTGAGCCATAAGGAATTTTTAATGCCAAATTTATTAGAATTAATATTAGAATAACTTTCCAATACTTCTTAAAATCATTCTTAACAACCTGGGTAATAGACAAATAGCTAAAGGTTAAAATTAGACTCCCAAAAAAGAAAATACCAGTTACTTCAATTGGATTTAAATTCATTGCTTATTAAATCCCTAAACTTTCCCGAATATGCATATGTTATCATACTTTTTCAGGGTAATATGACTTTCACCAACCTTTAATTTCTATGTTTTTAATAATATAGATTCCTTCCTTAAAAAAGCAAGCCTACTTTGATCCTTACCAGAATTCACATCTATAAGGTTAAGGAGCTGAGGCTTGATATTAGAGTGTGTGTGGATTTAATTAAAGACATGGATAGAAGATTATTCCCCAAGACTTAAAGAAAAGAAAAAAATCTATTAAGATTAGTACAGGAAATTAAATTTTCGCTAAAATATAAGTTCCTTAGATTGATAATGATGGATAAAGAAAAAATTTCTTACATTAGTAAAAGAGAAGAGAGAAAATTTAAAAAAGTTATTGTGGTGATGCCGGCTTATAATGCTGAACTCACATTGGAAAAAACATTTCAAGATATCCCAAAAGGAGCTGTAGATGAAGTTATGTTAACAGACGATTGTAGCTCAGATAAAACTGTTGAAATCGCGAAAAATTTGGGACTTACAATCTTATTTCACAATAAAAACATGGGATACGGAGCGAGTCAGAAGACCTGTTACGATGCTGCCTTAAAAAGAGGGGCTGACGCTGTGGTTATGATTCACCCAGATTACCAATATGACAGCCGGTTGATACCCTATGCGCTTGGATTTTTAAATACAGGAGTCTGTGATGTTATAATCGGCTCAAGAATCAGAACTCGACATGAAGCCTTGGAGGGAGGGATGCCTTTGTATAAGTATTTGAGCAACCGCTTTCTAACTTTGATAGAGAACATTGTCCTAGGTCAAAATCTAGGAGATTTTCATTCTGGCTTTCGGGCCTATACAAAAGAAGTTTTACAAACAATTCCTTATAAAAATAATTCAAATAATTTTGTGTTTGACACAGAATTCCTTGTTCAGACTGTCTATTTCGGATTTAGAATTGGTGATATTCCTATTCCCACTCGTTATTTTAAAGAAGCTTCTTCGATCAATTTAACTAGTAGTATAAAATACGGAGTCCAGACTCTCTTGGTAATGATAAAGTACATAATTCAAAAAATAGGATTAGCACATTTTATGATCTTTTGTTCATACTCGAAAAAGCGTTAAAAGAAATTGCTGAAGGGAGCCAATAAAGGCAGTGCATAAACCAAAACCCAGCAGCCTCTGGATTCGAGTTTCGACTGAAGACCAAGAAAAGGAAAAAGCAGCTTTATTTTAGGCGCCTATAACCAATAGTCCGGCGCTCTTTTTTGTTAAATCTGGTGTCCAAATAGTGTCCATAAGACGTCTAAATTGGCCTAAAATCGCATGACAGAAACTAAAACAGAAACAATGTAAGTTTCTGATAAATAATATAATTACATCATTTTCA
>DXJM01000470.1 GCA_019057355.1 Promethearchaeota archaeon
CCTCGCTTATTTAAAAATATTGGATTTATAAATTTTATTTATTAACTTCTTTTATCTTTTTTACCCATAATGTTGTCTATTTTTAAAAAATGACAAAGTTAGTATATTGTATTAATTCATCAAGCACGAAATTGGTAAAAGTATCCTCAATTTCATCAATATACAAGTCTCTTATGAATTTTCCATAGTCCTCTATCTCTTTCACTCTAACTATCGCAAATAATCCATACTGTGTCCCTATTCTGAAAAGGTCTGTTATACATTTTTTTTTTTCCAACCTTAGTGCTAGTTCATCATATTTTGATGGATTTTTCGGTTTTATGCGAATTATATATTTTCCTTTATATCCTATTTTTCGGGGACAAAAATTTAAGCTATAATTCAGAATAACTCCCGTCTTCTCAAGGTTTTTGATTTTATTGTAAATAGTTGATTGAGAAATCGTGATTTTGTTTCTTTTTTTTATTAATTTAGAAATATCATAGGTAGAAATTAATTTATTGCCCTGTTCTTCTTGTAGCACTTTTAAAATCAAGCGGTCATTTGCATCAAGTTGCTTTTGTTCCAACCTAATATTGGATAATTCTATGCCATTAGTTTTAAAAACCTTAATGACCTCTATTATTTGATATTTTTTGAAATAAGACTCTGACATTATCTTATCTATTTTTTTCAAGCCCTCTTCAAATTCTTCTGAGTCCTTAAAGATAAATAGAGCAATAAGAGAGAATTCTCCAAAAATGCCGTCCAATAATTTCATTTGACGAATTTTTAATAATTCATATACTAGTTCAGGTTCTTTAGGATTCGTTTTTATTTCTAATATCACGTATTTTAAATTTGGTTGAATGGTTGGATGGATATTTATTGAAAAATTGTTAATTATTTCCTTTTCTTCCAATTTTGTGAATTTGTTTTTAAATGTCTGTCTTGAAATGTTTAAATCATCTATTATCTCCGTTATATAAGGTTTCGACCTTGAATTCAGCTTTTTAATTAAATCAAGCATTTTAAAGATGTATATAATATTTAGATTAAAAAGGATATAATTAAATGTAACAATTATAGTTTAAAAAATTTGAGTTTCATTAGCCGTATATTTAAATTCTAACTTAAATTTATATCTATAATATACATGAAAATATGATCTAAAAACGTATAAAAGTGAAGAATATGGTAAAATATAAGATTGCTGATGAAAGTTTAGCAGAAAAAGGATTAGAATCCTTATATATCGCAGAAAACAAGATGCCTGTCACCGTGAAGGTAATTCGCGAACGATTCGCTAAAGAAAAGCCTCTCCAAGGAATTAAAATAGCCGGATGCTTGCATGTAACCAAAGAAACAGCAAATCTAGCACGAACATTGAAAGCAGGAGGTGCTGAAGTTTATTTATGTGGAAGTAATCCTCTTTCAACTCAAGATGATGTTACAGCCGCATTAGTTAAAGAAGATATTAATGTATTTGCTTGGCACGGGAATACTGACGAAGAATTTTATTGGTGCATTCGACAATGCTTGAAAGAAAAACCAAACATCCTGATTGATGATGGAGCTGATATGATTGTAACAGCTCATAAGGAATTTCCCGAATTGATTGAAGATGGAACCATCATTGCGTGTCAAGAGGAAACTACCACGGGAGTCAAAAGATTTAAAGCAATGGACAAGCAAGGCATTCTTAAAGTTCCTCTCTATCCCGTAAATGATGCACGATGCAAGAATCAATTTGATAATGAGCTAGGCACAGGACAAGGCGTTGTAGCCGCGATTTATGGCATGCATGTATTATTTGCAGGAAAAAATGTAATAATTGCAGGATACGGGCATTGTTCCTCAGGTATGGCTTTACGAGCAAGAGGTCTTGGTGCAAATGTAATTATTACGGAAGTTGATCCCATTAAAGCACTCCAAGCAAAATTTGCAGGATATCAAGTAATGCCCATAGCTGATACATTATCAGTAGCAGATATTATATTAACAGCGACGGGATGCAAGCATGTGATTGCCCCTACGAAAGGAATGTTTGATAAATTAAAAGATGGGGTTATTTTAGGTAATCTCGGACATTTCGATATTGAGATCCCAACCAAGGAGATTTATGAACATGCTAAAGAAATTAAACCCATTCGCAAAGATGTCGAAGAAATAACTTTTCCTAATGGTAAAAAAGTATATCTCTTAGCTAAGGGACGACTAGCAAATCTAGTTCTTTCTGAAGGTCACCCAGCAGAAGTAATGGACATGTCATTTGGATTACAATCCTTAATGTCAGAGTATATAGTCAAGAATAAAGATTCCTTAAAGCCGGGAATAATAAATGTACCAACTGAGATTGATGACCAAGTAGGCTTCTTAAAACTTCAATCCATGGGTGTTAAGATCGACACATTAACAGAGGAGCAATATAATTACATCCACGGCTACGAAGAAGGCACTTAATTTTATTTCAGTAATTTATTTTTTTTTACCACTCGTTTGTGCGATTTGGTTAATAAATCATTTTTTAATTCTTATTTCTATCCATTTTGATATTATTACTTGGAACTCCCCCCCAATTTGTTGGAATGAAAAGTAATACGATAGCGATCGCTCCCATAATGATTAAAGGAGCGATATTTTTTTTATAGGTGTTACTATCTATTACTACTCCTGAGAAAAATAAAAGGATCATTCCAGCACTGCTTAAAAGTGCATATCCAAGAGGTAAAGATAATCAG
>DXJM01000044.1 GCA_019057355.1 Promethearchaeota archaeon
AATGGTGAGTTAAAAATGGCAACAATAACTATTGAAAAAGAAGTATTAGAAGATCTTTTAGACTATAAACTCAAGTTTCTTCAAAAAGAAATCAATAAAATATTATCTGAATGGAAATATCAAGATCCTACCCTTTTTTTACAACATGCAAAGGATGGAACAATTGAAGAAGCAGAGATGGATGCAATAACTTTAAAACAATTGTTAAAGGAAAGAGAAGACGCTTATAAATTTAAACTTAATTGGAATTCTACCGAATAGAAAATTACAGGCTATTGAAATGTCTTCTCATGAGGAAAAATTAAAAACAGCAAAATCTTTATTAGAAAAACGTTTAGGAAATAGAATTGAAAACCTAACCTATCAACCGGAGTTATCCCGTATAAAAATACGCCTGAGGAATAATAACATGGTCTTTATTCAATACAATGATTTTAATGAATATGGTTATTCAATTATTTTTTCAAAAATCTATTTAGATAGATGTAGATTTGATAATTATGATGATAGGTGGCTTTTTTCTACAAGACCGCATCATTTTCATCCAAGATATAAAAAAGAAGCAATCCCAAGCAAGATGAAAGGTATTCCTGAGGAAGATATTCCATATTTCTGTGATTTAATAATATCCGGGAAAATAATGAACCTTTCTTGACTTGTCAATCGAAAAAAGTCCTGATTTCTTAGCATGATCAATGCTTGATGAAGTAAAACGTGATTATCATTTCATTAATCAAAAAATACCACGGAAATCTAATTTTTTTATTAAATAAATCGAATTCTATTTTAAAGCATGAAATCATGTATTAATCCATTCTCACTAAGTTTTCTAATAAGTTAGTTATTTATCTTCAATCTATTTTCTGATTGAAAGAAAATTTAGCATGAAAATGATTGAATGAATCCTATAGTTGTAAAAAATCTCCAAGTAATCCCTTTTGGAATTATAATTATCCCTTTTAACCCTGTTTTCCCTTAATATTTCCATGAATTGAAATAAATGTAAAAATATTTACAGATGACATCGTTTTTGTCTTATTAGTCTCACTTTTTGTCTTGGGATAGTAGCTATAATATGGATTGGGGTAAGGAAGTCTACCCATTTGTCGGGAAGATAAATAGTCGAGCCGAAACCGACGGAAATTTCAGGAAAATAATTAAAGATACAATTAGAGAAAAAATAAATATAAACAAAGAAAGCTTAAAAGAAAAAGTAAAAAATTCATTAAGATATTTACCAATTGGGATATCAATAGGTATTGGTGCGGTTACTTCAGCGTTCTATGGTTTTATACCTGGAATAATAGCTGCAACAGCAGTGGGATTTGGATCATATTCAGCAGTAATATATAATGCAGACAATACTGTCAGTTTAAGAGGTTTAAAAGTTGATAATGCCAGAAATAAATTAGTTGACAAAATATGTGATATATTTGCCGAAGAATGTGATAATCCCTCATTTTTTGTTAGAGACAAACTATCCAAACAACTGACGGGAAAAGAGGAATTTTTAAAATATTTTACCTTTGGAGATGATCTCGCAATAAAACAAGAGTTCCAGCATTTATTAAGATTAGAAGAAAATATATATAAAATCATTAGAAGCCCAGGGAAACATGATAAATCTTGGAAACAATATAATCTAAAAACTTTAGATACTATTCGACAAAGATGTTTAGAAGAATTATTTGAATTTACATTTAGTTATTTTTCAGAAGATATAAAAAAGTTGGCAAACACATATGAAAAAGAGATTTTAAGAAGACCTACAATATCAACGGAAACAAAATCAATGTATTTTAGAGTATTGCTTAATATTGAAATGCTAACAAGTTTTCAAGATTTGACCAATCAACTTCAAAATAAATACTCATATTTTGCTAAGCAATTATTATCGAATAAAATATATTTAGAACTAGTATGTAAAGATTAAGAGGTAAATCCACTAGCGAAAAAGAATGAGATTACCATTGAGAAAAGCGTTGGCCCTGACAATGAAATTGTAACAATTACCTATACTAAAGGAAAGACTGCTGGAGATATATTAATAAAAGATTTACATCTAAATAAAGAAGAATATCTTCTCCAGGCTGTTGAAGAAACATTAAAACCGGGAGATAAAATTCCACCAGGTGCTAGGCTATTATTGATACCACTTTTAAGTGGAGGATTATATGAAAGAAAAAATAATCTTGAATCACAGAATGAAAAATTGAGAAATAATCTTCAAGATGTTTTTGAAGAAAATGTTAAATTGACAGGTTCTGCAAGAATAACAGAAAATGACATAAATAGAATTATATTTGGAAAAAATGAATTTGGAGCAGAATCCGTCATAGATGGAAAATCTGAACTTCAGGATTTATTTGAATTTATATCAAGAGTAAGAGAATTAAAAACAACTGATTTTAGTGGAAAATTTGAGATTGAAAAAGAAGGATTAGAAAGATTAATACATTCAGTAGAAGAAGAAATTGAAAATTACGTTTTTTCTGAAGGGTATGATACGGACTTTATCAATGACAATCCTAGAAGAGGAGACGGAGATGTAAAAAATAAAGAATATTTAAAACTTGAATATAATCTCATTAAAAATGTCTGGTTTTCGGTTTCAATTTATGCAAAGAAGGCATATGATGGAGAATATGATGGAAAGCTCACTCTCAATCTCATGATGGATCTCATAGAAGATCACTTGCCTTTAGGATTTTATGCTAAATATGTCAATAATATAAGAACTCAATGTGCTCTGAGTTCTTATCTTACAAAAGGGGAGTCCGACATCAGCTCCGATAGATTAAATGCGTTTATTCTGGGATTAAAAGAATTTGTTGGTAGGGATGAACAACATAAACGACTCTATGAAAATACAATCAAACAAGTAAAAGCATATGCAGAAGCACGGCAGATCAAAATTAAAGGAGATATTTACCCGAAAGATTTTTATAACGACAATGTTATGGCGTATCATTTAGTAAAAATGATCGTGCGAAACCTTGGATTTGACATCCTGCATTTTTCACCTCTAGATGGGAAAATCTTTGTCGCCACTAAAACAGAGATCAAATCAGGACAAGCCACCTTCATTCGGCATCATTTTAGAAACTTGGAGTCATGGATACGAAGATTATCAATGCAAGAAGGAGACATGATCCTCACGGATAGTTATTCCCATCATGATTATGAAGCATTCATGTCAGAATTAGGAGAAGCACAATTATTAGACCTACTCAATAAATTTCAACAATTAATCGATATGGATGGCGACATTACAATACAAAGAATAAAAAATCTATTTGGAGAAAATCATTGGATATTTAAGAAAATAGTAAATGGAAAAGTGCAAGGATATTGGGATTTAAATAATCCAAAATTTATAAACAATTTACAAATATTTAATATGAGAAAAGATGATCTAAATACATTAAATAAAATATATTCAAAAGAGAGTTTAATTATAGAAGCTTTTATCAAAGAGTATTATTCAGAAAAAGTTGGAACAAGTCAAAGTAGCTTATATTATCGATTTTTTGAAAGTAAAAGGACTTTAACTTTCGAGAAAATAATGAATAGTGGATTAGAACGGATAAATGCACATCACAATAACCAAAAAATTATAAACTATTTGGGATCATTACCATAGTCAATATTAAAATAATGCTAAACACAGTGAAAAAATGAAGAAATATAAAAGAATTATTATAAATAATCCTAATTTAAGAAATTTAAGAAACAATTTAAGGAACATTATCCAAATAGCTGAATCTGAAAGACTTACAGAATTTATTAACCAAAAAAGGAAGATTAATGAAATAATAAGAAAAATAGGAAAAATTTCAGAAGAAGATCAAAATAATAAACAAAAACTTGAATCCAAAATCCAACAATTAGAAAGAAAATTTAATGAATCTATTTGCATTTGTAGGATATGTCAAAAATCAGATAAAGACATGGTATATGCCACGAGACCGAAGGAATGGTTTTGCATCGATTGTTATGAAACCAAACTTCCAAAAAACATGCAAGAAAAATGGGAACCAAATTATCCCTTATCAAAAGGACAAATTATAGAATTTTTAGATAAATTGAATGAAGTAGTGGATCAATGCAAAACAAATTTAAATTTATCAAAGGAAATTTTAACAAGGATGGGTATTTCTAAAAATGACCAAAAAAGCTTTTTGGAAACATTATCTCAATATGGAGGACATTGTGATTGTGAAATTATCATGAACGCCTATCCCTATATTATGGCGGATTTTAACATTGATTTTGAATGAGTTGATAACTTCTTGCATGTCATTATTTTTAGATCTTTATTTTCCTCTGAAGTAATTTTACATGGTACAAGGAAAATAAAATTAAATAAGAATAAAAGTTAACTTTTCAAGATGTTGAATTTATCTATGAGTTCTTCGGTAGTAATAACTTCAATCATGTCTTGTTCCAACTTGAGCTTTTTATCATTCGACCATATACTGGCTTTAAGGGCTAAAGCAAG
>DXJM01000471.1 GCA_019057355.1 Promethearchaeota archaeon
ATAAGTACGATAATCCTATTTTATTTATAATCTATCCCAAAAACAGGTGAAGAATAATTGGCCGAAATAAGAATTGATCTGTTCAAGCAATTATTTGATAATTTTTTAGCTTTAAATACGGCAATAGAAGCCGTAATTGTTTCTGATTTTGATGGATTCATAATTGCTGGGGAAAAAAGAAAAGATATTGACATGGAAATCGTCTCAATATTAGGAACCATCATAAGTCCAATAATGGAACGATTACGAGATGAATTTGCTTTTAAAGAATTTGGAACAGCAAATTTTGATACAAGTGAACACAGGTTACTTTTTGTTTCGATCGTGGAAGAAACAACCTTATGCGTGGTGTTAGAGAGCATGGGCTCTGTTGAAAAAATTGCACCACATGCTTATTATATCGCAGAAAAGATTGCCCAGATCCTGCTCATCCCTGAAAATGATGGCATTCAACTGTTTTTACCTGATTTTGAATCATCACGGGACCAGCTCGATCAAAATAAAAGCATTCGAAAGATTATCTACAAAGAAGACATGAAAGAGGGGGGATTTTATAAATTTAAGTTTATCATTATTGGCGATCATCAGGTCGGAAAAACGTCCATCGTGAGAAGATTTATTGGGCAAAAATTTCTTGTAGATTATCGGGCAACCATGGGATTGAATATTGTATCCCATTCTTTTGAAGCTTTTGGAAATAAAATTTCATTGGACTTATGGGATATAGGGGCTCAGGAATTTTTCAAGAGATACAGGAAAATATATTACAGGGGCGCCCAAGCTGCTTTCATCGTATTTGATTTAACGAATAGAACATCGTTTGAAAATGTAAAAACATGGCATGATGAACTCAGGGAATTTACAGAAAATACTGACATGCCTATCGTATTAATTGGAAATAAAAATGACTTGATAAATGAGAGGGTCGTGTCACATGAAGAAGGCACCCAATTAGCAGGTACTTTTAGCGAATTCTCACAATATTACGACAAATCAGGACTTAGTCCGTTCTCAGATTTATCTGAGCTTTCAATAACCAGTGATACGAGCATTTTATATACAGAAACAAGTGCTCTAAACGGTGATAATATCGAATATGCTTTTAACATCCTCTCTTACCATTACATCATTAAAAGTCTAGAATTTAAAGAGCAGAGGCTAAAATTATCAATTATCGACGAAATTAAAGGAATTTTAAGCCTTAAAAATGAGGGCTTGAGCCTATCATTTATTTCTGAAAATCCTTTTGAGAATCCTTGCGTAGAATTGATGGGTGATTTGAAAGAATTGGGTTCATATGAAACGGAAAAAAGCAAGAAAAAGGAGCAGATGTTTAAATATGCAAGTGGTTTAATAATAAAAAATCACGACTATGAGTCATTCAAATCTATTGAATCCGAAGGAGTTTTTTGCCTCTTTGATGCAAGAGAAAAAAAACAGTTTGAAGAAGAATGGAATCAAACGCTCAATAGGATAATTGATAAAATCAAGAAAAATAGGGCGATAATCATCGGTATCCTGGCGGCGCGAGATGCGGACATCACCCATATTATAGAAGAATTTGAAATAGAAGAAAAATTAGAAAAAAAAAATATTTCCATACTCTTTTTTAAATTGAATCCTGAAAGCAGGCTCGATATTTATGAAAAGATAGAAGTCTTGATTTTAGAAATTAAAAACCTTTTATTTACTTATTAATTACATGTTGAATAAATCGAAGAAATAAAAAAAAAAGTTAAAGTCACCCGAATAAAACTGGATTAAAATTCAATTTTTTCAGAATGGGTAACTTCCAATAACTCGAGAGCTTTTTTCGCGATTTCGAGTGTTATTCTTTTACTTTTATCAACGGTATTATAAGCTTTTTTCAATTTTGGAAGCAAGAATTCGGGAAAAACGACAAGTGGTTTGATATCCGTGAGTAATAAGGTGAATGTTCTGTTTTCATCATCAACAATATCGATCATGATGTTCAAATCTTTCAATTCTTTCAATAAAGCCTCGGGGGAAACAAAAGGAGAAAATATTTTTGGGATTTTCTGGATGGGATAGTAATTTTTTCTCATCAATACAATGAAATCATAAACATCTGGATTCAGAAGTAAAGATGATAATTTTTTCATGTCTTGCTCTGTTTGCATTAAGGGATTATACTTTGAAAAATAATCGATCGTTTTTCCCATGAATTTCTCGTATAATGTCTTATTATTCTCTTTCAAAAATTTTAATAAATTATCATTAGGAATCCTTGCTAAAATGATATCTTTTACTAAAAATAAATACTCTCCTTGATGTTCTATAGATCCAGAGTGCTTATCACGGATTCCTTTAATCCAATCACGTCGTATCAAATTTAATTCTAAAAATGGCTCAATAAGAAGATCAACGCTAAATATAGGCTTGATTTTTTCGAGATCGTTTTTCAATTGTCTCTTTTCAATAGGACGTTCACGGAGAATTTTTAAGATTTCTATTCGTTCTTCGCTATTGAATATCAATGCTGCTTTTTGTAGACGATCCAAATTTGCTAACCTATCTACTTGAAAAATAGTAAAATCTATATCAGTTTTTATTTTTGACATGATTCTTGCCGCGATTGCGGTCTGCTTTGTTTCTTTCGCTTTTACTAAATTCTCAAAAGATTGGTCCAATTTAATTGCCAAATCCTTGATTAAATCCATGAACATGTCAACATCATCATCTAAATCAAATATTGACAAGGTAATGAACTGGGAACCATCCATTTCTTGCCTGTAATATGATATGACTAGATGCGGAGTCTCTTTTAATCTCCCGGAATAAAAATTACCTTTTCCGCTTTTAGGTCCATAAATTCCCGTCGTGTGTTGATAAAAAATTGCGAAAAGATCGTTAGCACTAATGAGCCCTGAATAATTCGATGAAGAAAAGGTTTCATTTTTAAAAACTAATTGAATAGGTCGAAATTCAGGTTCGATTTCTCCCGTTTGGGATTGGTTTAAGATAAATTGAAAACTTAATATTCCTTCGATCAATATAATTCACTAAAAATAACATTAATTTGAAGACATTTA
>DXJM01000472.1 GCA_019057355.1 Promethearchaeota archaeon
CCTATACGTAAAAGAAGGAATTATATTGATTATAACAAAATAATAAAAATAGAAATTTTAATTACCCTGCTTAAGTAAACCGCATGCCGTTTTTAAAATGATTATTGAAAGTTAGTTCATGAATCAAAGAGATATTGTCAAAAATATCATTAAGTTTGGAAAAAGAGAATTCAATGAAAAAAAACCGCTAAGCTTACAAATCTTCCGGGTCAAAAGCAAGAACATTCTTAAGCTAGGTATGCTCCCAAATTTAACTATCAAGCAAATCTCCGGGATATTCTTTCTCGTCGTGCTGGATTATGGAAAAGACTTGAGAATTTATTATTTTAATCGTGAAGGGCACCTCATTCGTGGTGAAAATGTTGAAAAAACCCCGACTTTAATTAAATCTCTTACAAAAGAGACAAATTTAGAATATAAACTACCTAAAAAAAGGTCAATAATAGGAAACAACGATATAACCTCTCATTACAAAAATCAATTTAACATGCATGTAAAAAAATTGAATCAATTATTTGGAATGCACTTGCAGCTCCCAAATATTAGTGTTAGTCAAGAGTTAAAGCTTAGGAGAGGTCCAATGATAGGATGTAAGAGGGATGAAAAAACAAACTCTCTAATTATATCTGCCGAAGCTTATAAAAAAAATATTTTTGAAATCATAATGATAAGAGAAATAATGAACCTAATTTTAAGAGAATTCATCGTCTTAATCCATGACGCCGAAGAGTATCCTTGTTTTTGGCATGATTTAACTATTTTATTTACAAATTTTTATTTTAGGAATGAAAAGAAAGAAGCCATAATTAATATTCTCAAAGATGGGATGATAAAAAATTCAAGTTTTAAAAATTATGGGGGATATTGTTTTTCTAGTAATATTCTTGAAATTTTGATGAAAAATAAGCAAATCTATAAGACCAAAGAAACGACCATTTTCTTTAAAAATGTGTTTAATTGTTTAAAAATTTTAAAAAATTATGGGATAAAATTGAGAAATACGGAATTTTATAATTTATATTTTGCTCTATGTGGTTTATTTTCAAAAGAAAATAGTGGATATCAATCAACTCGATTAAAATTAGACCATCATTTTTTTCATTATATGCATTTTAAAAAAACCTTTGAAATGGAGAGGAATTCAAAAAAAGTTCAATTCTTAGTTTTAATGTTCCAAATATTGAGTTTTTCTAAAGATGGGGAAACAATATCTATAGAAGACTTATTCAAAGAGATAAATAATTTAAATGAAGACATGGTCATTCGAAAAGAAATTCTAAATTACCAAAAACTTATTAACGATGCTCTTTGTGAATATACCTTTACCAATACTCTTGATATTAAAACCAATCATTCATCAAACAAGAATTCTATAGAACTAATTGTAGACATTGAAAATAAAGGAAATTATATATTAGAAGAATTTTCTTATAGATTAACTTGGAAACCTAAAAATAGAATAACACTAATTATGAAGGAAGATATGATAAAAGCACGTGATTTACATTCTAACCTTAAAAGAAAATATTCTTTTTCTATTGAGAATAAGGGAAAATTAACTTTTTTTATCAGAATTGATTTTTCACATCCCTTGAATAGAAATAAACACCTAACAAAAATAATCAAATTAAATAAAATTGATTTGCATGATAAAGAAGGATTATCATTTGATTTACAAAAAAAAACCTAATAGTTTTTTTTAAATGGATTATGTTTAACTTATAGAGAAAATTTTAACAAGACCAAATGCTTTAAAATTATGGAAGAAAAAATAGATTCAGATTCGGATTGGAATTATAATTTTTATCAAGACTTAATAGATGACATTAATGAAAATCGGAATTTGATTCAATGTATTTCCTGCGGGAGATGCACTGGAGATTGTCCGGCAGCAAAAATTTCAAATTTTAATCCGCGAAAAATCGTAGAAAGGGTTTTAAAAGGCGATAAATGTGTTTTAAGAGACTCTGATATCTGGTATTGCTTTTTATGTGAGCGTTGCAAGAGAGTCTGTCCAAAAGATAAAATCAATATTCCTCTACTAATAATAAATCTCCGAAACGAATCTTTTAAAAAAGGTTTTGGACCAAGATATACTGACTTGAGAAAATATGTCGAAATGGCTGAAAGGTTTCTTACAAACGGCACAGTTTTGGAAACACCTCTTGGAGAACCCTTACCAGAAGAAAGAGTTGATGAATTAAATGAGATTTGCAATTTTGCTCGAATAAAATATGTATTTAAGGCGAGTAAAATTAAAGAAAAAAAACAAAAAAAATAATAAAAAAAATTACTCGATAAAGTTAAGCTCTGTAAAATGGATTTGGATAATTTAGCAATGGATTTAGAGGAGATAAATCATGTATACAAAGAAAATCCATTAGATTATTTTAAAAACAAAAAACTATGCTTATTTAAAGCTTGTTTAGAAAAATTCTTTCCTGGAGTTCGCTGGGGAATAGAGGATTTATTATTAGCTCTTGAATTAGACGTTACCACGTGTAAAAGTCAATCATGCTGTAGTGGGACTTTCTTTCAAAGAAACTTGATAACGAGAGCCCAATTTGCCGCGATCAATGAAAGAAATCTTAATGAGATTGATCATCAAGCGGATATATTATTATTCCCATGTAATGGATGCTATAACTCGCTTCTCAGGGGAAGAGATATTTTAAAAGATGAAGGAGTAAGAGAAAAAACTCAAGAAATTTTAAAAGGTCTTGAATCAAAAGCTATAGGAGAATCTTATCCTGGTAAATATAAGATCTTGAACAATCCAAAATTAAGACTAATTCATGACTTAGATTTTTTATTCCTGATAAAGGATGAAGTGGTAAAATCATTAAAATACGACTTAAAAAGTTTAAAAGTTGCAGTCCATTACGGATGTCACTATTTAAATTTAGCTAGGGATAAGAAGAACGCTATAGATTACGTGAAAAACAAAAATAAACTTGAAGATTTAGTCACTTTATTTGGAGGTCTACCTGTAGATTATAAGGAAAAAGAAAGCTGTTGCGGGTGGGGTGCAAGTCAAATTGTTTTACATCCAAAAGAAGCGTTAAAAATAACATTAAATAAATTAAAAAGTGCAGAAAATGTAGGTGCTGATTTCTTATTAACTCCTTGTCCAACTTGTCTTTATACTTTAAGTAAACCAGAATATATCGAAAAAATTAAAAAATATTTTGGAGAAAAAATTGAAATTCCAACCATTCATTTGAATGAACTGATAGCTATTCTTCGCGGTTGCGAAGAAGAACGCTGCATTACCTTGAGAAGGAAGACTCCTAGATTAGAAGAAATTTATGATATAATAACACGCGATTCATGATAACCGAAATTGAAAAAACGATCAATCTTCTTTTATCGCATATCGAGGACAAGAGTTAATGCATAAATTACATCCAATACAAAGTTCTTCGGAGAACACGAGCTCAAACGTACTATTTAAATTTAATGCGTCTGTTGGACATAGAGAAACACAAGCACCACAGTTGACGCATAGCTCTTTATCAACAGAGACTCTCCCTTTTTTATTAACAATAATATTACTTTTTTTTAAGGATTTTGTTATATCCTTGATTTTGTCTTCAGGTACATCCAAAAGCATTGTTGTACCGCTCGAATCCATGGAAAATTTTAATATATTAAAACTTATATCTTGCTTCAATACTTCATTTACAACATTTGAATAATCACTTAAACCTTTAATTATTCTCATGGGAAGTGTTATGTTAATAATTGTCATTTCTACATCAACTCCTCTGATGATATAATTCCAAGTACTTTATTCTTCTCGTCAATCACGGGTAAAGCGGATATATTATTTATCTTCATTTTTCTTGCCGCATTGCTTATAGGCTCGTTAAATTCAGTTGTTATTACTTTTTTTGTGATGATATCCTTTAATTCTTGCTTTTCTTTGGCGATTGCTTTAGTTATATCAAAACTTGTGACGATTCCTTTTAATATGTAATTTTTATCGGTAATTACTATGTGATTTACATTTCCATTAATAATTTTTTCTGCAACTATTTTAATATCACAATCCTCATAACATATCTCAGCACTTTTCATTAAATCTTTAACAAATTTTATCTCTGATGTTATTTTCATGGGTTTAGGGACTGTTTCGGTTGAAAGTGTTTCTGCCGGAGGATTTAAAAAAAATTTCCCTTCTTTTATCCATTTTTTAAGAGATTCAGCTATTTTTTTAGCATAATAAAATGAGGATAATGGTGAACATTTAATTTGTTTTCCATTCAATTCAATTTGCCCGCTCTTTAATTCTTTATAGCTAACTTGTTTTAAATTAGGTTTATCTCGTCTTGGAACACCATAATCTATGACATCCGTTAATATTTCTTCATCGCTAATAGCTGTTTTTCTTGCTAAACCTTCATTTAAAATAGGAATGGGGATTCCTAATCCCACAAACATGGATGTTCCATATTTTTCGAAGGTAGCCCCTTTTAAAAATTCGGGTGTCATTTGTTTAAGGTCTCCTTTAACAAATAAAGCTCCGTATCGATTTTGTGGATTATGTTGCGTTCCCTCACCTATAACATATCCTATACCCCCTCCTAAAAAAATTCTTGTTCCAATTCCAATCGTTTCATAATCTGGATCATTACTTAAAGGACTCAAAGCACCTGCTCCAGCATAATGACCATTTCCAAAATGAGGTAAAAGTTTGCCCATGTAAGTATATAAAATTTTATCGGAACCATTTACAGCACATGTATATCTTTGATATCCATTTCTTGGATTGCACAAAATTGCTTGATTGATATCTTTAATAGTAAATTCAGTGACAACCTCCGCTAGTGGATAACAATCCGTGGTATAGGAGTTTCCTCTCAAACGTATTGGTTTTCCAGCAACTAAATCTTCAATAACATGCCCTCCCCCATATTCAAAAGGACGAATATCTGCCATTCGTGTACAGCCTACATAGCAATCTACAGCAGCATTTCCGTGATATGCATGAACATCGTTTAACCAAAGATGCTCAAATTTAATTGGTGGATCTGAATGACCAAAATTGAGAAAAGCTCCACTTGAACACATTGGTCCAAAAGTACCAGTTGTCACTACATCAATCTCCTCTGCGGCTACTTTTATTCCTTTATCTTCAACAATTTTGATCATTTCTTCGGCAGTTACTACAACTACATCCCCATTTTTTATTTTTTCATTAATTTCTGCGTATGTTTTAGTCATGCTACCACC
>DXJM01000473.1 GCA_019057355.1 Promethearchaeota archaeon
TAAAATAAGTTTCAATATTCAATGAAAATTCATCTAATAATTCTGAACAGGCAGGATTGAAGGTATTAAATTCTCCAATAATGCAAAAAAAGATATTTTCATTATCTTCAGTATAGGAATGCTTTATAAGCATTGACTCATATCCAGAGGAATCTCTTTTAAAATTTATATTTTTAAGACGCCACGTTCGAGATCGATTCATGCTATCGATTAAAGTTTGAACAAAAGTTACTATTTCAAAATGTGTGTATTTATTATCATTGGAACAATAAAGAATTTCATTTTCCAATATGATAGCGAATCCCGATAACATGAGAATAATAAATAATTAAAAAAGACGATGAGTTTCAAATTTGCTCATTCTATTGAATTAAAAAATAATTGAGCATATAAAATTTTTGTGGTTCTAACTTTTTTCTAATTTTCTAAATTGAAAAGATTATTTGCAAGGGTTATTACATTTAATCATTAGAGTTAAAGAATTTGATTAATTATGGTACTTTGAAAATGAAGTTATTAAAATTAGTAGATAGAGAAAAAATCAAGAATATTGCTACTCTTCTTATCAAGTCTAAAAATGCGATTGCATTGACAGGTGCGGGAATCTCGACAGAATCAGGAATTCCTGATTTTAGAGGAGAAGGGGGCATCTGGGAGAAATATCAAGCCGATATATACGGGAATATTCAATCTTTTCTGAAAGATCCTTCAAAATTCTGGGAAATGGCTAAGAAAGTGGCACCGATGTTATTTTCAGCAAAACCAAATAAGGGGCATGTTGCATTAGCAGAACTTGAAAAATTAAAAATAATTAAAGCAATTATTACTCAAAATATTGATGAACTTCATCAAAAGGCAGGTTCAGTATTAGTATATGAAATTCATGGGAACATAAATCGTTTTAACTGTTTAGGTTGCCGTGGTTCATATACAAAAGACGAGATCGTAAGAAAATTAAAGAAAGACCATGAATATCCACCCTTATGTGAAGTCTGTTCAGCACCCCTAAAACCTTCTGTTGTATTATTCGGAGAATGCTTACCTACCTTTGAATTATATCAGTCTCAAGCATTAGCACAAAAAGCAGATGTCATGCTCATTGTAGGTTCTTCTTTATCCGTCGCTCCTTCTTGCGATCTACCATTATACACGTTAAAGCAAGACGGAAAGCTAATTATTATAAATGATAAATCCACAGAATTAGATGAAAAAGCTGAAATCGTTATAAAAAATAAAATTGGAGTTATTTTACCTCTTATTTTAGAAGAAATAAAAATGATCCTTGATGAGAAAAATGTTGGAATAGACTGAATTGCATTTATTTTGGGGGGAAGGTAATGGAAGAAAATATTATAATTAAAGATTGGGCTAACATTAATATCTCATTCGGCTTGATTTATCCCAATATTTATGAAATTGGCATGTCTTCTTATGCAATTAGGCTTCTCTACTCTATTTTAAACTCAAATCGTGATGTGGCATGTGAACGAATATTTCTACCAATGAAAATAAGATATCCGGCATCGAAAGACCTTTCTTCGAAAGATATAATAAGAAGTATTGAAAACAAAATGCTTCCAGAACATTTTGATATTTTAGGCTTTTCAGTTCAATATGAAAATGATTTTAAAAATATCTTGTGGATATTAGATAAAGCAGGTATTCCATTGATACATGATGAAAGAAAAAAAAAGAATATGAATGGAGAGCCTGATTATCCCATCATTATTGGGGGAGGGGCTGTTATTACTTCTAATCCATTACCCTTGAGTAACTATTTTTGATTTATTATTTATTGGAGATTCCGAATTAAATTTATCAAAATTTTTAGATATATTCCAAGAGTATAAAAATAATCAAATATCATTAATGCAATTATTACAAAAGTCCGCATTAATCAAAGGCATCTATGTTCCCTCTCTTAATAACAAAATTGAAAGAGAAGTATTACAAGAGATCAATGCCTTTCAAATTCCTCATCGTCAAATAGTAAATGTTAATAAAAATCAAAAAAAAATTTTTCAGAATAATTTTTTACTTGAAATTAACAGGGGGTGCCCTTTTCAATGCAAATTTTGCATATCATCATTTCATAACTCTCCTTTTCGAAATCGAAGTTATGAAAACATTATAAATATTATTGAAGATGAAATTAAAATGGTTAATTTCAAGTCGGTCACCTTAATTGGTTCCTGCATATCCGCACATCCCAAGTTTTATGAAATTTGTAAATATTTGATAAGCAAAGGATTGAAAATAACAATCCCATCCATTCGCTTAGAACATGTTAACCAAAAGATAATAAAGATTTTTGAGAAAGCGAACATTAATACCATAACAATTGCACCAGAAACAGGATCTGAAGATTTAAGATTTGAGTTAGGTAAAAAAATTTCTAATGATACCATTTTATCAATTGCTAATCAAATCAAAGATTCTTCTATTAGAAATATTAAATTCTATTTTTTAATTGGTTTACCGAACGAGAAAGAAGAGAATATAATGGAACTTATCTCATTATTAAAAAAAATCAGTGACTTGGGGTTTAATAAGAATACATTACGGGTTAATATAAATCCATTCGTCCCAAAATTTAATACACCTTATGAAAAAAAGATTGAGTTCTTTTTGGATAAAAATTATTATACTTTTAGAACTAAATTTAAAATACTAGAGCAAAATCTAAGAAAAATTCCTTCTATTAAAATAAAATTTCAAGATGTTAAAAAAATCATTAAAAATGCAAGATTTCAAGCTCTCTTATCACTAGGAGATTTAGAAATTTCGACTCTATTGAATAATTATTATTTTTATGGAGCTAATTTTGGTGCATTAAGGAAGGTACAAAATGACATGCGATTTGATATGAATGAATATTTCTCGAAGATACAATCAGGCTATCATCCTTGGAATATATAAAAAGTGAAAGTAATTTAAACTTAAGAATTATTTCAATTACAATTTTCATCAATTTAACAGCATTATTTAGATAATGTTCTGAAAAACTAAAAACTCATTTTAAGATGGATTATAAGAATTATAAAATATAAATCGTCTATGTTTTCAAGTAATACGATCTCTCCACTTTTATAGTTATAATACATATCTTAATAGGTGTTTTATAACATGATCTTATTCGAAAATCCACCTTCATTTAGTAAAATTATCAATTCATTGCTTTTAAGTGAAGAAAATAATATCCTTCCCTTATATCTCAAAAATATTGCCCCGTTAATTTCATTACTTTTAGAAATTCTTTGATATTCTCTAATTATGACTTCTTCTATTATTAATATCATATTTATTAACGAAGATACCATCTATAACCTGTTCAATTTTACGATCAAATTCAAGATCTCTAATGTATTCTATATCCTTTTTTATTTTACATTTTTTTACTTGCTTTAAATGCTCTTTATGAATCTGTTTAATAGGATCATTTAAAAAAAAGAAATTTTCACTTTTATCGCATAATATTCCATAATAATAAGTATCCTTTTTTATTATTGTAAATTTTACCTGATCCATTTCAACTGTTTTTACTTTTTCGCCGATTACTTCTTGAGTGAAGGAACTAATAGCTGTAAAAAAAGCTGAAATTAGGTTATCTTCCATTTTATAAGTATTCGTAAAATTCTTTCCAAATATGCAAATACCCGATTTTTTGAAAATAAATATATTATGAATTACCATGTAGATGGGAGGTCTTTTTACTTTTTAGATATCTCAAATGTTTTCTTATTTCCATATTACAATTTTATAATATAAATTGAGTAAATTTTAACTTTAAATCTTTTTATTTTTTTTGCTTATTTTTGTCTTAATTAATCTCTTTATAATGCTTCTATGCATATTAGAATTATGTCGTGCTATTTAGGGACACAATTAAAAGATTATTTTTGGGAGAGAATGTGTAGTAAAAGCGAGTTCCCTTACCTATTCCTAACTATTGTAGGTGGGTTGGGTAATTCCTAGATGATAAATTACTTTAGGTTCTGGTCACTTAACCAAAAGATATATATAGGCGATGAGCTAGTACTTTATTATAAATCATTAAAATGACGCACCATGATAATAATCCGATATAGAATCAAGTCTAGTATTTTCCAAGCTCAATTGACTGACTTTATTGGTCAGAAATCTGTTGAGCAATATGATATGAGCATTCCCAAAGATTACCGAGTCGCACGAAAAAAATTTCGATGGATTTGGATTCATCCGACCTGGGGTAAGAGGAGCGCTCCATCCAAGAATCCTATGCCCAAATCACAGAAGAAAATCCAGAAATTCATCAAATGGGTGTACCTGTTATTCGCGCGAGGAAGAATCTTAAAATCCATCCCATCAAACAGTTAAAAAAGGATTTTTTTTTTAATACAGATTTCATTCCCGAAGGGTGGTCAGACGAGCTTTTTCTTAAAGTCTATAGCTTTCGACCAATGATTGAGCAAGGAAACTCGTACAATAATACCTTTTATAATGCTTTTCGCATGAATACGCGAGGGAGGGAGGCGGCAATTCGAAATCGATCTTTGATTTATATTTTAGAACTCTTGAAAGCATTAACCTCTTATAAATTAGGGCGTCCTGATTTAATAATGGTACCCACAGCCTTCGAAAACTCGAGGAATCTCAAGTTTAAGTGAACGCTTTCTGCAATGGCTAGAGATTCAGGATATATTTACTTTAATTTTAAGGAAGAAATACACCGACAAATTAAATCCTATCATGGATTGCCTCTCTAATTCAAGAATTCACTAAAAGAAATCGAAAAAAATAAAAAAAGTAAAAATTAAAATTTACTCAATTGAAACATTATAGTGGTTCCTTTGAAATATCAGGTTATTGGGAAGGTTCTTCTATTTGGGCGTGTAAAATAACTGAATTATTTTAAAAAATATCGTTATATCTAAATTAAATTTTTTCCTAAGGCTCCCTGTCAACCTGACTTGGTTCGCATATCATACTTCAAGGATTGAAAAAATTATTCATGTCCTAATTTTATTATTCTCCTTCTAAAGTCATTTCTTTATCTTCTAACTCCAATATGCGTTTAGCTTCTTCTTCTAAATCAACGCTAAAGATATCAGTTATTCCTGATTGCTGCATCGATACCCCGTAAATTCTATCAGCGTTAACAATATTTTCTTCACGATGACTGATGACCATAAATTGCGCTTGAGATGCAAACTCCTCGATGACCTTTGAGACTCTAAGCACGTTTGGACCATCAAGTGCCGCATCGATCTCGTCCATTATATAGAACGGGGCAGGATAGAACTCCTGCACAGCAAAGATGAATGAGAGTGCAACCAGCGTTTTCTCCCCTCCGCTGAGAATCTCCAAAGAACTAATCTTCTTTCCTCGAGGTCGAGCCTCGATACTGATTCCCCCTTCAAAAGGACTATCCGGACGATCAAGAATCATTTTAGCAGAACCCCCAGGTGAGAGTTTTTGAAACACTCTTGAAAATTCCCTGTTAATTTCATGGTATGCTTTCATAAAGGTTCTTGTTTTTTCTAATTCAATCTTTTCGATAGCATCGAGGATTGCCTTTCTTTCCCTTTGTATTGTTTGCCTTCGCATGTCAATTTCGTCGAATCTCTCTTTTACAACATCATATTGCTCAATTGCCTTCAGATTGACGGGTTCAAGGGCTTTTCGCTTTTTAGTCGATACCTCAACATCAGATTGTAAGCCTTCTTCCGATAAATCCTCGGTTACGGATGGTAAAACCCCATATTCCTTTGATCTCTGGAATAACGTCTCAATTTGATCATTACATATGATTTTTTTTGATTCAAAATTGTTCATTTTAGATGTTTCTATTGAAAGGTCACTTTTTAAGTCGCTATATGTCTTTTGATACTGCTTCTGCTTTTTCCAAGATTCATCCTTTTCTTGAATAAACTTGTTTATTTCATCTTGTTTTGCTTGTAATGTTTGGTCTTCTTTTTCCAAGTTTTCTTCGATTATTTGAATTTGTTTAACGATCGTTTCAATTTGTTTTTCAGTATCATTTACTTCCTCACCTAATCGGATAATTTGTAATTCTCGATCCTTATTTTTATGTAATTCATTTAACTTTCCTTGAGACTTTTGTAAATCTTTATTGAGTTTATTTAAATTCTTTTGAGCTTCTTTTTGAAGGTCAATTTCATTTGATTTACTTTCATTTAATGAATCAATTATTTGTTGAATCTCATCAACCTTGGTTTGAACTTCTTGAGTTTGAGCATCAAATATTTCTATTGCCTTTTGACTTCCTTCTATACTCGCCCCTGCCTCGGAGATTTCTTTGATTAGGTCGTCAATGGATGTGATAATTCTCATAACATTTTCAAGACCTCTTAACCGGTCAATCACATCCTCCAATCTTTTATTTTCTTCCTCCTTTTCTTTGCGTAAATTCTCAGTAATTGTCCAAAATTTATCTTTTTCAGAAACTAACGTATCAATTTTATCCTGCATTTTCTTTTGTTCTTGTTGTACACTTTTGATTTGACCATCTAAATCAAGAGTCAATTTTTTCTTTTCATCGATGATATTATTTAATTCTGAAATATTTGTTTCAATTTCTTCAATTCTTTCAAATAATGTTTGGATGCCTTGTAATTCTTGGAGTTTACGTTGAAATTCGTCTACCTCCTTCTGTCTACTATCAATATTCGCTTGGATGTCCGAATTTCTTTCCCAATAATCATCTTTCAATTTTTTAAGGTTTTGGACTTCTTTTTCAAGGGTATCTAAATCCTTTTCTTTTTCATTTATGGTTGTATTTCGTGTTTTAATTTCTTCATTTAATTTTTCAATTCTACCAATTAATTCTTGAGTTCTTTTTTCGATTGCTTCGGCTCTTCGGCTATTTTCTGAGAGGGATTCCGAGTCGTGAGAATTCTTAAGACCGAGCTCGGTTAATAATTTTTCTACATTTATCAGGTCATCATTTTGGGAACTGATGTTTGCGGTGATTTCTTCTAATTGCTTGTATAATTCCTGACTTTTGGATAATGTCAATTTTTTTAATGATATAGGGATCGTTTGGAGAATTTCCATGAGATCTTGCACGAAGGTGTCAAATTTCGAGGTAGAATCTTGAATTGCTATATCAGAAGTTAATTTAACTTTTTCAATAAGTTGTTCGATCGTGTCATCAGCATTTTCAGTAAACATTCCTAAAGTTTTCACTATGGAATTTAACATCATGGAGGTTTCTTCCATTTTTTCTGCTTCATATTCAACATTTTCAAGAGTTTTCATTATCTCAATGACATCCTTGATAAAATCTCTAAAATTCTGGGCGGACATTTCAATGGATTCCGTATTTGACATTTGTATGTCCCCCTTAATGGAATCAACGGAAATGCTTATGTTTTGCGTTAGCATGTTTAATATTTGTAGCACTCCCGTGATATCGTCTTTATTTTTATCGTAATCTTCTTCAGAACTTTCAATCCTTTTTAGGATGCTATTTTTTTCATCTGTTAATTCTTCTATTCTTCGGGAGTAGTTTTCTTTTTTAATCGTTAAATTTTTAATTTCCGCATCGTTTTTTGAAATATTCTTGCTTGTTGTCTCTACTTTCATCTCTATATCACGTTTTTCGCGTTCTAGTCCCGTAAGCTCCTTGTTGAAAATCTTTAATTCCGTGTTAATACTGCTGATCTTTCCCTTGTTATCATTGATTTCTGATTGAAATGAATTGTATTTCATTTCAAGCAATTCCAATTCTTTTTCATTTTTTCGAAATTCAGAATCTTCTTCTTTTGCTTTTTTCTTTAATTCATTAAGATCCTTGTAGATACGCTCTCTCTCTTTTAGCATGCTCTTTAAGGCTTCTTCAGTGTCCTTTCCTTTACTTAGTTCCTTAATTTTATTTTCGATTACTGACTTTCTTTCATTTAAATTTACAA